>JAIKXR010000080.1 GCA_024683975.1 Paludibacteraceae bacterium | reverse complement strand
AGGTGTACCCCTCACGTGTCGGGTCAGCGGGTGCGGTAGCGGCACTGCCGTGTTCTACTTTCTCGCTCTTGAGCACCTTCTCATCCCAATCCACGAATGTCACCGTATAGGTGTTGATGGCGTAAGTGGCGTTAATGGTCATGTCGCTTTTCACTTCGTGGAAGTCGGCATCCCATCCGTTGAAGGTGTAGTTCTCACGTGTCGGGTCAACGGGTGCGGTAGCGGCACTGCCGTGTTCTACTTTCTCGCTCTTGAGCTCCTTCTCATCCCAGTCAAGGAAGGTGACGATGTAGGTGTTGACGGCATACTGCGCAAAGACATCGAGGTCGGATGTGATGACATCAAACTTCTTGTCCCATCCTGTGAAATGGAGTCCTTCGTATTCGTTGTATTCGGGCGCGGTTGCTCCATCCCCGTAGTTGACGGTCTCGGTCTTCAGTTTGGTCGTTCCGTCCTTGTCGTAGAAGGTGACGGTGTAGGTGTTGACGGCATAGGTGGCCGTTATTGTGAGGTCTGATTGCACATTACTGAAAGCCTTGTCCCATCCGGTAAAGTGGTATCCTTCGCGTGCCGGGTCGTCAGGCGCGGTAGCGTCTTCGCCCTCGGACACTTTTTCAGATTTCAGTTCATAGCCGTTGTAGTCTTCAAAAGTGACGGTATAGATGCCTTTCATTTCGAAGATGGGGAAGTCTTGCCACTCTGCCGCAGCACTATAAGCCGACTTACAGCTATAGGGTACATAGAGCGTACACTTTGACTGATTCATATTGTCGAAACAATAGTTGTCCGACAAGTCAACCGGCTCCTCCCTATAATTGTAAATTGCGGTCAGATAGAAACAATCGTTGCAAAAATCTCCGCCTATATGGTACAACGTACTCGGGAGATGCAAGGTCTTAAGGGCATACATGGTTGTCACAGAACCGTTACATATACATTGCAGACCTTCCGGCAGTATCAATTCTGTTATTTTTTCATCAAATTCAAAGACATCGGTTGCAATGAGACGTGTACCTTCTTTCACTGAATATGTACCCATGATAGCATTTAGCGGATAATACAACAGGCATCCGTCGTAATAAACCGCTCCGTCAGCATCTTTGTTGTCATTAAAGAGTTTGGTATCCTCAAACGCATTATTCATAAGAAAACTCAATGTTGATGGAATATTGACTTCGGCAAGGTTGGTGCAACCTTTGAATGCGCGTTGGCTAATCTCATCCATAATCAGCGGCAAGTTTACTTTCGTAATGCCTTTGCAACCATTAAATGCATCTATGCCTACTTCGTTGACCGTATATTCAAAGCCTTGATAATCTACTTTCCCTTCAACGGTAATCTCGCCGCTGAGGTCTTGGTAATTATTCGCGTCTTTTGTCTCATAGGTCACGCAGGCTGTTCCGTTTTCATTGAGTTTATAATACAACTTACCGTATTTGATGGTTTTGTTCAAGCCTTTCTCTTGGATATTGGTGAAGTCCTTCCATCCTGTGGCGGCAGCATAGGCATCTTTGGTTCCTGCCGGTACATAGAGAATGCAGGTGCTTTTGTCGATGTCGCTGAAAGTATTGTCATTGGCTGTCGGAGGGTTCTCCCGCAGGCAGCGTATTGACACCAAGGACGTGCATGATTGTAATGCCTCTTCGCCGAGAGATGTAACCGTGGCAGGTATCTTTATCGTCTTCAGGCTACTGCAATTACAAAATGCCCATTTGCCGACAGATGTCATACCTTCCTGCAATGTAACGCTGCTCAGGCTTGTACAGCCCGAGAAACAAGCAGTCGGCAGCGAGGAAATGCCCGCAGGAACAGTAACCGACTTCAAATCCTTACAACCGGAAAATGCGTTGCTTCCTATCTGCGTCAGGGTAGGCGGCAAGCTAACAGAGGTGATGCCGGTATTTTGGAATGCATACAGTCCGATACTTGTCATACCGGAAGGCAACGTAACGGCAGTAAGGTTGCCGCATTCCGCAAACATACCATCTTTCAGCTCCGTTATCGTATTAGGCAAAACCACAGAGTTCAATTTGGTACACTTGTAGAAACAGTTAGTTGCCATCTCATTCACCGTATAGGTATAACTGCCATATTTCACGTTTGCCGGAACAGTAAGGTTACCGCTGATATTTATGTTGTCGTCATGTTTCAGAAGAGTCGCCGTCAGGTCTTCGTGCAAGTCATAATACAGGTTCCCTATTTTTTGTATTCCCGTAGCCACCGGCTCTACGGGTGTTTCACCCGGTTCCAATATATGACCGAAATTCTTCCACACATCCGCCGCTTTATAGGCTTCTTTGCACCCTTTGGGTACATACAATGTACACTTCGACAAATCCACACCGTTAAACACATTCGCTTTGATGATTTGCGGAGTGGTACTGTTGTTTGCCAGCATTTTCAATCCCGAATTGGCAAATGCGAAATCGCCGATATTAAGCAATTCGGCAGGCAAGGTGATTCTCTCCAACTTGTAACAATTCTTAAAGGCATTTTTTTGAATGCTTTGCAGCATATTCGACAACTGAATCACGCGGAGATTCGTGCAATCAAGAAACGCTTCTTCGGCAATAACAGTCACGGGACACAAACGAGAACCGCCGTTGACAGATTGAAGGTTGGTACATCCTTCAAAAGCATTCGCCTCGATAATAGTAGTGGTTTTACTCGTAATTTCAATGTTGGTCAAAGAAGTGCAGCCTTGGAAACAGTATTTGGGAATCCCTGTCAAAGTGGTGGGGATATTAACAGACAGCAAATTGGTGCATCCTTGAAAAGCACCGATATTTATGTCAGTCAATCCTTCATTCAAAGAAATGCTTGACAGTGCCGTAGCATCACAAAACGCATAGCCTCCGATCTTCTTAACAGTACCAGGAAGTATGATATGCACCACTTGGTCTTTCATATTTTGAAAAGCATACATTTCGATCAGTTCAGTAGCGTATTTCACAGAGTACGGCGTACCAATTTTGGGGGTGATGACGTAGTCCATAGAATCTTTGAAGGTAACGGTTCCTGATAAATCCGAATAGTTACCCTTACCGGGGACTTGTCCTCTTTTTCCTAAATGAGAAACAACGGCACCTGTTGGCCTCCCTAAAATATAACCGATATCATAATAAAAAGCCATTTTTGTATACTTTACCTGCCTCTGTCTTTTGTGGCAGAAGGGTGATGAACGCGCAGCAGAAGGCTGCGAAGAGATAGAATGCTTTTTTCATGATTTATGATTTAGATTTCAAATTGCAAGTTTATGGATTCATAATTTGTTTCTTTTTCAGGCGGCAAAGGTACGAGATTTCTTCGGATACACAAAAAAACGAAAACAGCAGGTCTGTAAGCCGGATTCTGTGCCTCAATGGAAAACAAGTTCCACTGCGGTGTCTGTCATTAATCTGGACGTATGCATTGCTGCATCGTTCTTGCGCTCTCTACCCTCCCGCTCGGACGAGCAGCCCTCAGACGCGGGTTTACATGAGATTGCAACACGTAGTGTAGCCGTTTCATCATCCCGAAGGATGCCATTCGTCGCTGTTCCAGGGACCAAACATTGCTGCCTGTCGGCCGTTAACCGATACGTTGCTCTGTGTTGCCCGGACTTTCCTCTTGACAAGATTTTCGCTCAATAATAAGCGACTGTCTCCTTCAAGCGACAGACCGACCTGCTGTTTTCGTTATTTTTTCATCACATCTCTCATCCTCCATCGCTATCAACAGTATAATTGCAAAACATAACTGATATATACCCGCCATACGGGAAAAATAACACTCAGTAAGCATACTCCAACCGTATATAAGGCTGATATAGACACTCATCCATCGTATGCGCTTATTATGAAAAAACGGTGACGTTAAGACAATAAATATAAGAAAAATCATCGCTATCGGCCCCAATTCCATCCACGTCTGTAAATATTGGTTATGTGCGCCTAATGAACACTCAATCACATCCCAATAACCATCACGCTCGTATGCCCGGTCTAAATATCCGTCCGCAGATCCGACTCCCATTCCTGCCCATCCATAATCAGTCACATCGTGCAATATAATGTGCCATAAATATATGCGTGGTTCACGATGATCAAACGGCAAATGTTTCGACTCTTCATAATCAACCCATACAAATGCCTCTTGCAACCTCTCGCCGATGCCGGTGTGCTTCCATATATATGTTCCGAACGTCAGCACTACAACTGTTATCGCTATACTGATATGCTTTGTATAACGGTGATGACGATATTTCCATATCACCATTATCAATAATATGGGCAGCAAAAGGATTGTATTCCGTGCTCCTGACATAAATATTGTCAACAACAGAATCAAATCTCCCGCGCCCAATGTCAATATCACACTCCAACGTGGATATATCTGACGAAAATGACTATACAAACCCTCCGAACTACATATTGCCAACAAAATGACAGGACAGTAATATGAATGGTGCATTATATCATAGACGGGAGGTGTATTAAAAATGTTCCATATTTCTACGTCCACAAGATTGTCGAACACTACCAAAGAATTCACCTTCGCCCAATAAACCAGCAGCAAATACGCAAACACTGAAAAAAGTGCCGCTACATACAACACAATTTGAGACTTAACTATATTGTAATGCTTGTTCACACCAAACAACGATGCTAACGGTAGCGTAAGCAGGGGAATGTGAGTGGAAAATTGTGACAAGCCATAAGATTTATCGTCAGTCCATAACAAAGATATAGCCTCCCAAACAATCAGGATTACTATAAGCAAAAGCGGTATCTGCGAGCGGCTGATACGCAGATACTTGCGTTGCAGCCACCTGCCTTCCAACAACCAAGATATACCCCAAGCCACTATCAGCGGTTGAGTGAAGTGCCAAGGGAATGGCAATGTGCATATTGTAAGCAGAAAGATAAAATAGTTAAGCCATTCCGCTGCCTCTGTATATTTACTTATAAAACGGCTCATATTCCATAAATCCTGTTCATCCTGTCTAAAAATATATCGTAGTTATATCTCTCCCAAAAGTCTTTTTGTGCCTGATACCCAAGTCTTTTGCGCAGTTGAGAATTGCTTATTAGTTGGTGTAGTGTCTTCGACAGAGCATCCGCATCATTTGACTTTACCAACAACCCGTTTTCTCCATCATTTACGAACTCCGAGACAGCACCATTATCACTACTTGCTATCGCCAGTCCGCACGACATATCTTCCAATGCCGACAACGAAAACGCTTCTTGAACGACCGATGGTATTACTCCTATCGAATAGTGTGACAACTCCTCTCTGATATCACTCCTGAATCCCAATATCTTCACCCTGCTCTTTACGGGACTTTCTTCTAACGCTCTCTCCCATTGCTCTTTATATTTACTCTCTACTGCACCTGCCATATGCAATTCCCACGGTAAATCCTGTATCTTCTCCAATGCACGAAGCAGCACAATCACCCCCTTCTCCTCACATATTCTCCCGTGATATATTATCCTTGCAATCGAATAGTCCGGATTATTGCATGTCCTTTTTTCTATCTTGACGCTGTTGTGTACCACCTCTATCTGCTTAAAAGCATCTTCCAAACCGTCAGGTATATAATTTCTTCTTACCAACTGACTTACGCAAACCAATGTATCAATCTGTCCGTAAGCCCATCGCCATAATTTGTTGTCTTTGGCTTGTCTTACCAAATGTTGTACCGCTATCAGCCTAATCCGGTGCTTGCACATTAGCTTTGCCATTGCAGCCTGAAAATATGCAAAACGGCTGTTAATGTGCAATATGTCTGCCTCATAATGTTCTAATAATTTCGCTAATCGGTACGATGCCAATCCACTGAAACGATACATCTTGCCCGCAAAAGGGAATGTGGGACACTCACCAATTTCGCGGAATCGTCTTATCATCTCTTGGTCGCTGCTTTTCGGAAAAAGAAAAACCGGCGTTATTTTGCCGCTCGTCTTCAAAGCACTCGCAAGGTCATAAACATACTGTTCACCGCCGCCCCAAGTTGGAGATGATATGTAAAAGGCTATTGTCACTTCTGCTGTTTCCTCCATTCATCCCATTTGACAGCGTCTTGCTCCTTACGCTTGATATGCAATATGGCATACTTGTCATCCTTAGGCAAATGCCAATAGAGTAGGTGTCCACGTATGCGCTCATGCAATGCACGATGCCAGCGTATCCTGTTAGGTCGGTTCTTATATATGCGTCCCTGATAGTCCGGCCATGCTACCCGTTCCGCCTTAATCTGCCCTCTCTGTTGCAATGCCTCACAATAAGTGTTCTCGTCCAACAAATAATTGATTCTCGGTAACTTGAATAATTCAATCAATTTATGATTTGCCAGCATATCTCTGATATGCTCCAGCAACCACTGTTGTGGCAGCTCGTCTGCGTCCAACTGAAATATATACTCGCATTTGCACAAAGAGTTCAAGTGGTTCTTGGCTTGTGCAAAGTCCATATTCAATGCCCACTCATCGTAAGTCGATATATTCTCTCTGTGTTTTGAAACCACCTCACGCACTTCTTCAGTAACGTTGTTTCTATCGGCTTGAACTACAATCTCATCACCCTCACGCAGATATGGTTGCAAATACCCCAGCAACAAGTCAAGTTGCCCGGCTTCGTTACAAACGGTGATAGCATAACTAATCATATTCATACTTGGCTTTCTTACCGTTGTCCCAGAATCGGTCACGGTAATGCAATATCATTCGTTCCGTTTCCTCCGCATCAAATCCTCTTGCTCTGGCGTACTCGTCTGCAAAAACCTTAAAGAAACTTGTTCTTGCGCATATCCTGCGCATACTTTCGCAGCCATCCCGTAGAGTCACCTCTTTCCCTATGCGCATACGGTTGATATCAATCACCTCAAAGAGATATTCATCATCTTTTTTGTCCCACAATATATTCCCGGGCGAGTAGTCCAAATGAAGCACTCTCTGCTCGTGCATTCGCGCCGTAAAACGCGCAAAAGGTCTAATGAGTTCGTCTAATTCCGGTCGGTAATTGAGTGTGAAATCACGCATCAGATGTGTCAACCGGCTCTCTCTTGTGACTAAATAGCTCTCTCTTAACAAGTATCTTCCGCATAGCACAAAAGCCACCGGTTCAGGAGTCGCAATGCCTCTTTGCAACAGAGTGACCGCATTGTAATATGCCCTTGCAGCTTTAGGCTCACGCATACACGAATATACAACTCTGTTAGGCAGTAGGGGAGTGTGAAATCGTTTAACTGTCAGTGCTTCATTGCCCCATCCGTCCTCCTTCGGTACTATCCGCCGTATCTGATTGCGGGCATCATAAATCACCTCACCGGACTTGTCAAACTCTGCAGGCAGACTATCCACCCATTTACGTAGCAACTCATATTGACTGTTCACCACTTCTCTCATAGTGCCGCCTCGACCCGCTCGATTATCGTTTTCGGTTCAATATCCAGACAGCGATAATCGCGATATACGCAATACCTGTTACCATAAATAGAACAAGGACGGCAGGGCAAGTCACGTTGTATACAGTCACTCTCTTTCTGCCCGAATCCCAAGAATCCTGCCCACGGATGAGTCGCCCCCCATACGCTCAGCACACGCGTACCTGCCAACGATGCCATGTGCATATTGGCTGAATCCATCGTCAGCATCAGCCGTAAGGACCTCATGATCTCTATCTCCTCGTCCATCCTATTCTTGCCTGCCAGCGACTCCACACCCTCATATTTCTGCTCCCAACTGTTCAGTATGTCTTTCTCTTTATCGCCTCCGCCGAACAAATACACTTTTTCTCCTCTGCTTGCCATCTTTTTGCCCAATGCTGCCACCACCGTTTCCATCCTTTCTGTCGGATAAATCTTACCCTTATGTGCCGCAAAAGGAGCTATGCCTATATTTGAACGCACTTGCTCCACCGCCTTGTCGTTGGATATGAATTGCGATTTATAAATGGTGAACTGCGAGTCGGTATAGAATCCCAACTCTGTGAAGACGGCGCGATAATGCTCCATCATTGGTACCAACGGCTGTTTGTGACGGTAGTGGTGTCTGACTAACAACCATCTCTGTACGCGAGCCTTGAACACGTGTGCGCAACGCTTGCCTGCCAGGAACATACGTGTCCGCAAGTACTGGGTCCTAAGCACATCGTGCATATCCGCTACTGCGTCATAGCTATGATAATCAATCTCTTTGAGCAAAGCGTGCAATCCGTACAACCGATGGTGCTTGCCTTTTAAGTCCGCTCCGTAGAAATTGACATTAGTCGGCATATTGTTGAAAAGCGGTGCATACTGCTGACGTGACAACATAGTGAAATCCCATTCGGGATAACGCTCAGCCACGTGACGCAGCAACGGCACTAACATAGCCACATCGCCTAACGCTGAGAAACGTATAATCAACAATCGCTTACGACCCGTTTCCATCTGTACTCTGATTATTTCTTGCCGCCCGCGTACAGCACAGGATTCAGGTTAGGGTCGTTGTACATTTTCATCTGGCGGTAAACCTTCATTATCCTTCTGCCTGCCGCATAGTCTTTAAGCAAGTCGTTGATAGATGTGGTCATATCCTCCAATTGTTCGTTCAGCACGCGCAGTTTCTCCACGCACTTCTCGTGTTGCTCTGCACTCACGTCCTTGCGGCCAACTTGCTCCTGCATGTGATAAATCTTCACGTGCAGTATGCTCAGCCTGTCCACTGCCCATGCAGGACTCTCCGTGTTGATACGTGCATTCTTCTTCGGCTCAATCTTATGAAACTGTTCGTAGAAAAACGAGTCTATTCTCTCCACCAAGTCTGTTCTGTCCTGATTGGAGTGGTCAATCCTGCGTTTCAACGCCAAGGCTGACACAGGGTCAATATGCGGGTCGCGGATGATATCCTCCAAGTGCCATTGTACAACATCTATCCAGTTCTTCTTGTACAAGTCGTATTCAATACTGCCTTCTTTGTATGGATTGGGCATTGTGGCATCCACATCATCAGTCTTATGGTAATCTTCTACTGACTGACGGAAAATCAAGTTACATTGTTCTACAAATGTCATATTTGCTTAATTATATCAATTGTCAATTCTCAATTATATCCGGTCTTGTTTTCTTTTTCAGTTCAAAGTCTCTTCCTAAGTAGTTCTTCCTCACTGTCGGATTGGCCGCCAGCTCTTCCGGTGTGCCGTGGAACAGTATCCGTCCCTCGAACAGCAAGTACGCACGGTCGGTAATCATCAGCGTCTCGTCCACATTGTGGTCGGTGATCAATATGCCTATGTTCTTGTCTTTCAACCGCCATACCACGTCCTGTATCTCCTGCACGGCTATCGGATCCACACCAGCAAACGGTTCGTCCAGCATCACGAACTTCGGCTCTATGGCAAGACATCTTGCTATTTCGGTGCGCCTGCGCTCGCCGCCTGACAGGCGGTCGCCCAAGTTCTTTCTTACGTGATTGAGATTGAACTCTCTTATCAGTTGCTCAAGTTTTTCATTCTGATATTCTTTCGTAAAATCAGTCATCTCAAGCACCGATGCGATATTGTCTTCCACTGACATTTTTCTGAACACGCTCGCCTCCTGTGCAAGGTAACCTATACCCAACTGCGCACGCTTGTACATCGGATAACCGGTTATGTCATCATCGTTAAGGTAGATACGTCCCGCATTAGCCGACACCAAACCGGTCGTCATATAGAATGTGGTCGTCTTGCCCGCACCGTTAGGTCCCAACAAACCTACTATCTCGCCTTGATGCAACTCAATTGATACGTCATTGACCACCGTTCGCTTGCCGTATCGCTTAACCAAATGTTCAGTACGTAATCTGTCCATATGTCTTATTTGATTTCCAATCCCACAGGGCAATGGTCCGAATGTACCGCATCTTGCATAATCCAGCCTCGCGTCAGCGACTCTCTCAAAGGCTCGCTTGCCCAGAGATAGTCAATTCTCCAGCCGGCATTCCTCTCCCTCGCACCAAACCTGTATGACCACCAACTGTACTGCTCGGAACGAGTGTCGAACTCCCGGAACGTGTCTATCATTCCTGTCGCTTCCCATCTGTCCATCCATTCCCTCTCTTCCGGCAGGAAGCCGCTTACACCGACTTGACGCTCGGGGTGGTTGATATCTATCGGCTTGTGGCATATATTGAAGTCACCGCATACAATCAGTTTCTCTCTCTCTTTACGCAACTCGGTCATCCACAGCAGAAAAGCCTCTAAAAAATCCATTTTGAACTCCTGACGTATATCTCCCGTTGTGCCTGAAGGAACATATACACACACAATCGTCACATCTCCGTAGTCCGCTCTCAGGACACGTCCCTCGTTGTCGTATCTGCTATTGCCCATGCCAGCCACCACTTTGTCCGGACGGCGTTTGCTGAAGATGCATACACCCGAATATCCTTTCTTCTCGGCGGAATGAACGTAACTGTGGTAGCCCATCTCGGTCAATTGCCCGGTCGGTATCTGTTCGGGCTGTGCCTTGCACTCCTGTATGCAGAAAATATCAGGCTGTTCCTGCTTAAGCCATTCCAACAAACCTTTTCCGGCTGCCGCACGTATCCCGTTAACGTTATAACTGATAATCTTCATAGGGTGGGGTATTTACTTGACTATGATTCCTGTCGGCGAATATGTGATGCCGTCTTTGACTATAACCAGCTTGCCGTCACGCATCTCTTTTCTTACCTCGTTATCTGTTGCTTCCACATCTTTCACATCGGTCGGCATACCGCCTTTGAAGCGGAATGTGATAATCCCGTTGGTCTCTTTGATGTCGGTTATAGGATAGTCTTTGATAAGCAGATACTCTTTTGAGCCTGTCGGAAAAGCATCACCGGGCTTGCCAAACCATGCGCGTGACGACCCGTCATATTCGGCCGCCCAACTGTCAGCCTCTATCAGGTCAATGTGCAGGTCGTCTGCTACCTTGTTGACGCTGTTACCATACCAGATGCCGTACAGATAATTGATCTTGGTCAGTATCATTCCGTGACCGGGTATATGGCTGTCAAAACCTTTCTGCTGACGGTTGTCCAATAAGTAGAACTCATTCGGATCGGGGTCATTGCCCTTCATATTGCTCTTGCCTGTTGCTGTTATCATCAGCACCTCATTGCTGTCGTACAGGGGGTGAAGTGTCACGTTTTCCGCCTCTGTCAGCAATCTGGGGGTAGCCCAGCCCATGTAGAACCGCTCATAACCCGTATATGCGGGGGGGGCATCGCCCTCATTGACGTAACAACCGTAGTCCATTATGTCCCATTCGCCGTTAGTCTTGTGGGTGGTGGAACCGTTAGTTGAATAAATATCTGGCAGTCCCATTACGTGACCAAACTCATGACAGAAAGTGCCGATACCCATATAATGACCCGTATAACTGTTCATCTCAGGGTTGCAGTTGTACACCTTGAAAGTCTTGCCCTGACTTGTTATCGTCTTGTAGTACGTCACCTCGTATTTGTGTGGCCAGATGGTGTTCTCTCCTCCGCCGTCTGCTTCGCCTTCCCCGGCATATATAATACCAAGATAGTCAATGTAATTGTCGTTGTTTGAATCGTACAGACTCAAGTCCACACCCGATGCTACTATCATATCGCATAAATCTGTCACAAATTCTGATATATGTGTGTCTCGTGATGTGGACGAAGCGTTCTTGCCGTAGTAATCTCTCGTACGCTTCATACATAAAGGACCGATTACGTCAAACTTCGGACTGTATGCACCCATACTGCTTGACTCAAAGTATTTTCTTACCGAACCGTTGCCTTTAATAGTTATTTCTTTCTGGGTACCGGGATAGATGTATGTGTATTCGCGGGTAAAGTTCTCCGCGTTAAGCATCGAGTCAATCGTCTCTTTTGGGGTTGAGAAATGTACGTCCTGAAACTCTGCCAATACCACTAATCCTCTCGGCACTATATTGAGAGGAAAAGCCGTCTGTGCCGCCTCCGGTGCCTGATATGAATAGTGATTGATAGCCTCTGTTTCAGGTCTGTGCCTTTCTTCCACCACCACATAATTGCCCTCTTCGTTCTTTTCCACCCATTGCCCCTGTTCATTGGTCTGCCAGCTGAAGTGCTCGTTGCCGTGGGCATATACGGTTATTGTTGTGCCGTCTGCCTGTCTCACTATGCGGGCATCCTTGCGGGCCGGGACTGCCCAGCACATTATCGCTGACAAGCTCAATGTCAATAATACTGTCTTTCGCATATTCTGTTGTCTTTATTTGTTCTTTGGGGACAGCGTGCGTCCTGCTCGATGAAAAATCACTCCACCACTATTCTCTTTACCCCGTTCTTCTCTAACCACTTCTGCTCTTTCTCCGTGCGTTTGCGGGCATCGTGAGCCTGACGGGTGGTCTCTTTCTTGTCCGCGCCTCCGTTAAGCGATTGCATATAGCATATCCGTCCGTTGCTGTCTTCTCTCACTTCATAACCGTCTGTTGTCATCGAGAAGTGACTCCATTCGTCACCCCGAAGAAAGACGTGAAGTGTATCCCCGTCGGGTTGGACACGTGCTATCACACCTCTATATGCTGGAACGCGTTGCGGACGGGAAGGGTGGGGGGCTGTTTCCGATGCACCGGTCTCTGCATCCACAGCCTCAATATCGCCTGTCTGCTCCGTGCGTTCTTTCTGCGCGTCCTGCACTTCAGCGGCTTTCTTCTTGGTCTTGCACGCGGTCGCCAATCCCAGCATCATTCCACATACAAGCGTATAAATCAATACTTTTCTCATTATATTATGTTTGTTTGCTTTCAACTATAAACAATAAACTTCGCTCAACTCTCAACTATAAAAACTCTCAACTTGAATGCGCTTTCTTCACTTCCTTGTACAGGTTGCTTGCAAACACAAAGTCATCCAATGCCTCGTTATCCGAGTGGAAGATGTCTGTTCTGCTTCCCTGCCACTCTTTTTTGCCGTTCTTCAGGAAAATTATATTGTCGCCTATCTCCATTATCGAGTTCATATCGTGACTGTTGACCACTGTGCATATACCCAATTCCACTGTTATGTCTTTTATCAGTTGGTCTATAACAAGGCTTGTTCGCGGGTCAAGGCCTGAGTTAGGTTCGTCGCAGAACAAGTATTTGGGTTCAAGCACTATTGCTCTTGCTATCGCCACACGTTTCTGCTGACCGCCGCTTATCTCGCTTGGCATAAGGTCAAACACGTGTTCCGGCAGATTGACACGGCTCAGACAGAACCGTGCACGCTCCTCCATCTCCTCTTCGCTCTTGTGGGAGAACACCTCCATAGGAAAGCGTATATTCTCTTTCACTGTCAAACTGTCAAACAGGGCGCTGCCCTGAAACAGCATTCCCATCTCGCGGCGCAATTGACGCAACTCTTTTTCTTTCATCTTCTGTACGCTGCGGCCATCGTACATTATGTCTCCTTCGTCCGGCAGATGAAGACCGATAAGACTCTTCATCAGCACTGTCTTGCCGCTGCCTGACTGACCGATAATCATATTCACCTTCCCGTCAGGCAGGTCGGCGGAGATATGGTCCAAAACCACATTCCCGTCAAAACTCTTTACTATATCTTTTACCTCTATCATCGAACTGTAAATTCTCAATTATAGCAGCAGCTTCGTCAGCAGCAAGTCGGCAAACAGTATCATTATGCTTGATCTCACCACCGCATTCGTACTCGCTTTACCTACTTCCAATGCTCCTCCGTAGGCGTAGTAACCGTAGTAACTGCTCAGACTCGTAATGATATATGCGAAAACAACCGCCTTGATGATGCCGTACCAGATAAAATAGGGATTGAACGCGTACTGTATACCCGTCAGGTAGTCCGCCACCGTTATCACATCCGTGAATGCGCCTACTCCCCAGCCGCCCACCAGACCGATGGAAATGCTGATAATCACTAAAAAAGGCATCATTGTAACAAATGCCAGTATCTTCGGCAGAATGAGGTAATTGGCGCTGTTCACACCCATTATCTCCATCGCGTCAATCTGCTCCGTTATGCGCATGGTGCCTATCTCCGAAGCGATGTTGCTGCCCACTTTGCCGGCAAGGATAAGGCACAGAATGGTGCTGGAGAATTCCAGCAGCAGTGTCTCACGTGTCAGCAAACCTGTGGTATAAGTTGGAAGTAGCGGATTCTCGGTGTTAATCTTTGCCTGAATAGTCAGGATAGCACCGATAAAGAGAGAAATAATGATGACAATGGGAAGCGACTGCAGACCTTGTTTCTCCAACTCGAAACTGTATTGCCGCCAGAACATACGCTGCCGATCGGGCAGACGGAAAACCTTGCCCATCAAGAGAAAATACGAACCGACACCTTTCAAAAAACGCATAGCTTGAAATAATAAATAGTCCTCATCCCCTCCGCACACTCGTAAATGTACAATCCTCCCCATTCAGCCCGCAAAAATAATGCCTTTATTTCAGTTGTTCAAACGTTTTGTGTTTTTTATTTTGGTGACTGTGTGTTGGTGAGTGAATGTTAGTCAGCTTCGCTGTTGGTGACTGCGTGTTGGTGAGTGAATGTTAGTCAGCTTCGCTGTTGGTGACTGCGTGTTGATGACTGCGTGTTGGTCAGCTGCGCTGTTGGTGACTGCGCTCCGGCATAGAACGAACAGCAACAGTAACGCACCCAAAAGCCGGCAAAGGAGAAATTATTAGAAAGTGTTTTCTTCGTAACTGTCAAAACCAAACATGCCATCGTGGGTGTTTGCATTGCTATATTGGCATTTTCGGCAAGGGGAGAATCACATCCTCTGTGCTATTATTCCCTTGTATGAACATTGAATAATAAACAGGCATGTATGTTACTCCGTCCTTATTCGTCTTGACTTCACGTTTATTGCAAAGGACAATGGCATCCTTCACAGAATAATCCTTGTTGGAGATAAACTTATCCAAGGCGCTATGCACATAGTAATCCTTGCCCGACTTAACCTCTATCGGGAGTACAGACAAGTTGGAATAATCATCAATAATGAAATCCACCTCTCCGAGTTTCTTGTTATCATAGTAGAAGAGCGGGCATCCGTGCGCGTGCAACTCCTGTGCGACAGCAGATTCATACACCGTTCCCAAGTTGATGCTCTTGATGTCCTCCAGGATGGCATTTGCGTTCATTCCGTACAGCAAGTCTGTCAGTAACCCCACATCGTTGATATACAGCTTCAGTAGGCTCCTCTGCTCGCTCTCCTTCAACGGGAAATGCGGATTACTGATAGCACGCACAGCCATTGCAACACCGGAAGCCGTCAGATAATCAAACTCCTCCTCGTAGTTCTCATAGCGCTTTCCTTTGACATTCTCTATGTCGCGATAGACCACGCGCTTCTTCTTTTTTGTTGAATTATGCAAGAGAAATGCACTTTTCCTATATTTTTTTAATCAAATCGACGCACTTTTCCTATAAAATTCTATGCATTTACACGCACTTTTTCCAAATTTAGTGGTATTTTGGAGCAGCATGCGCTACCCTTGTTCAATTTCGGAAGAGTTGAAAGTTTATAGTTTCAAGTTTATGATTTATGGTTTCAAATTTATGATTTATGATTGCAAGTTTATGATTAGAAAGTGTTTTCTTCGTAACTATCAAAACCATACATCCCATCGTGGCTGTCATACTCTCCTGATTGCCAGTCATCAGCATCGGTCCAATTGCCGGAATGGGAATCGTCAAAGTTATGATCCGTAAGATCAGTCCCATGTTGCAGTCCCATATATGCCCCTGCCGCACCTGCCAATAAGTCTGTTTCTATGTCAGAAAGATCGGACGGTTGTGAAATATCTTTTTTCTTCTCTTTGCGCCATACTATTGCTATCAAAGCGCAAAAGAAAATGAAACTGAACACCATACAGCCAATGATTATCTCATCCGAATATGGGTTTTCATCATTGAGAGGCACGAAATCGGCAACCGTAGTACTCAGTAAGAAACCGAAAAATATGGACAGACCTACAAGCAGGACGAATCCGCCAAATATCAGTATTAGTTTGATTATGAAAAGGAAGATTCTTTCAATAGATTTCATTTTGAGTCGTTTAAAGTAGAAGTATTGTGCGCTTTTCTTCCACGGATTGCCCTTCCGTAACATCCTACACCACCCCATCAACAGCTGAACTATCCGGCATAATCACCTCTTGCGTCTTTTCCCAGACCTGCTACGCTTGCTGCTTTTCACTTCACGTGTACGCGCATACAATCAAGGAGATGCTTTATAGGTATCAGAGTGTTCTCAACTACCGAAAATGGCATCAGAAATCAAGAGTCTCAACTTTTAAGCCTAAATTAAGCCTCTCGTTAATATACTCAATCTGCTCCTTCTTTGTATGAGTTGCGCTATTTGTTTGTACATACTTACCTGAAGGGAGACGTTTAATAGATATAGGGCGTGCTTCATCTGGGGCTATAGCATCACGAACCAGATTGTCGTTACCACAGATAATACCGAGAGCCTGAACGCGGTCAGCTCCTGCATATTCTATAACCTCAAGTAATGTTTTGAGAACTATCTTCTCCTTTACTACTCTTCCGTCTGGGAAAGTAACCTTAAGTAGACCTTGCTTCGCTTTGTAAGGTTCATTACTGGTGCGAACTGTCGGTGCTGACTCTACTTGGAACGCCTTCTTTTTCTCAATAGGCTTAATTGATAAACCTTCTTCCGGAACATAATTAACAAGCAAGTGGAAACCACTTCTAAGTTCTTGAACCTCTGACTCCAACAAATCCTTCAATGATGGTATAATGTTGTTTTCCAAGTATTCATTCTCTTTTTTGCGCAAAGCTTGTTGTTGTTCCCAAGAAACAGGTAGTCCTAATTGTTCAAGCATATCTATGGCTTGATACATTTTTTGTAGATCTTCCATTATGGTATCAAATTAAGTGTGTTACTTTTATCTTTTTCCAATGCTTGCCTAACCCGAGTGCCATATTAGTCGCATCTTTGGTAATGAGTTCGCCTTTCTGCAGACCTGCAATAGCCACTTTGAGTTCTTGCAAAGCAACACCATTAACACCAAACAAATCCTTTAGTATTTGGTCGTTTTGTTGTTGTTGACGCATTAGAAGGGGATATTGAGCGTTAGCATAGAAATCAAAGAACTTCGACTTGAACTGTTCCATATTCTGCGTAGCAAGAATAATACTCATACCCTTGTTGCGACCTACTGCTATTAGGTTCTGCAGTGGCTTGTTTTCAAAGCCCAACATGTAGTGAGCTTCGTCAATGATGGTGAAATGACGTATCTCAACTCGTTCATCATTGACAGCCTGCTTCTCTAATTGCTCATAGATGTTGTTCAATTTGGCAATTACGAAGTAAACGATGGCTTTCGCCATAACATCCTCTTTCGGGAACTGAGCCAAATTAATAATATAACTATCACTGAGCAGATTGATTTCATCTTTTTCGGCAAAGATATTGTTGCGAACTAACTGATTGAGTACGGAAATAATACTATCCGTCGAGTCGCGTTTGTTTTCCGGCATTTGAGCTATGTACTCGTCCAAAATATCCGAGAATGTAATAGGAGCAAACTCATTGTTTTTATATGCCTCAATAACAGCACAACTCAAACGCTCATTCATATTCGCGCCAATCTGTGCGCGAGAAATTGCTTGCAAAGCTGTTGCTAACGAAGTAGCATACAAGTTAACTTCATTGATTGGCCGACCTGTAAAATCCTTGAACGGAGTGAAAGGTAGTGGATGAAGTATCGGGTCAAGCAAGCAAGATTGATCCACCTCGAATTTCTGCAACCAGCTTGCGTTCATCGGGTCAGAGAACTCGCCCTTATAGTCAAAGAGGAGGAAGTTAACCGGATAGTGCGTGTCGGCAGATGCAGTACGAATCTGATTAAGCAATACTGAAAGCAAATTAGACTTACCACTACCAGTGGTTCCAGCAACGAGAATCTGCGTGTTGGCAATCTGACGGCTATTGATGTCAAGCAGAGCGTCCATGCCGTTCTCGTATTTTCCGATGTTGAGGTTAAGTTCCGGAATATCCGTCAAGTTCTTACCTCCACGTCGTGGTGCATACAATAGCCAGTCATCAATTGCACCTTCTTTCATCAGCATTTGCTTGCCACGCAACATCTCTTGCGCAACTAATTTGCTCATGAATACGGAGCTTTCCCATTCGGCATCTACATCATGATAGCGCAATTTGATAAGCGTAGATATAACATCTTTGGTGTTGCCTTTCGTGAAGAACGTACCAGGAAGCGGTTCCGTATTCTTGGCAATCTGAAGAGAGTTCGCCACAGTCAAATCACGCTCTGCAGGGTCGCTTAAACCGACCATTAAGCATATACGCATAATCGGACTAAGTTGGATTTTGACAGGCTGAACATAGTCTGAATATTCAGTTAAGTTAATACGCTGCTCAAACAACTGTTTCAGCTCATTCATCGTATCTTGGAATCCTTCCGTGAAACGGAGGCCTTCTAAACGGACTTTGTCTAATTTCATGGCTGTCAGTCTTTAATGGTTTCACCAAAATAATCCTCAGAAATATTGGTACATTGTAAGTGTTTGTCACGATGCAATGTATAAGCGTGCGCGACAAAGGCAGAAAGTTTCTCCAAATCATGTTCTGCGGTAATCTCCGTATCAGTTGACAGGAGAATGGTCTGCCTTGCCAACTGTGGGAAATAATGTTCCATAATCGTCTCACGGCTTTGCTTATCAAGCACGCCCATGACGGTATCAATCATTACCGGTGGATCATAGTCTCCAAGGTCATACAATACCTTCAGCAGCACTTGCATAACAGTCTGTTTTGCACCTGCATTTAATTGGCTAAGGTGAATTTCATTGCCATCCAAATGGAAAATCTTAAACGTGATATCATCTGAATCAATGGTTGATAATTCTACGCGACCTATCACGCCCGCGTAAACGACAAGATTTTCATTAAGCAAGTCCTTCATCTTTCGCTCTATATTAGACTTCTTTTGACGTAGTAATTGTACAGAAAGACTCTTGAAGAATTGTGGTAGCTTCTCCAGCATCTCAAACTGAGGGTCAGGCTCTTGCGGAACATCGTAATCGAACGTCTTCAGACGCTTCTCCATCTTAACAATCTCGTCTTTCAAATCAGCAATCTGCTTCTTTAACTCATTGCTTTTACGCTCATTGTTCTGATAGTTCTCGATAAGCGAGAAGTCATGCTGATTGATAAACTTATGATATTCCTGCAATTGCTCACGGCGACGAGGCAACTCTCTTAATTCATTATTCAAGCGCTCGCGACGTTCATCAAGTGCAATGAAAGGATTGACATACGCATCATGTATTAGTTTTTCCAATACCTGAACGTCAATTGTATTAAGGTAAACATATTGGTCTTGCACTTTCTGTAACTGCTGCGCTTTCTCTACGATGAGGTTTGCCATTGTAGAAGCATCAACGGGCATAGTGTAATCATATTTCTGAGCCATTATCTCAGCAACGGCTCTAACAAAGCGTTCCACTTGTGCAGCATTCAACACATTCCCTGTTTCATTTTGAATGCGCTGTTTGTCTGCTATAATAATCTCAACCTCATGATGAATACGCTCTGCTAAACGAGGATAAATTACTTGAGCCTCTATATCTTTTGTTAAGTTGTCGGCATCAGCACGATATTGTTTCTCGTCACGACCATATTGTTGAATAGATTGCTCTAATTGCTTCATCTTATCACGTGTGACATCATCGGCGTTTTTACCTTCTAATAGCTGCTCATATGCATCTTTGTTGTCGTTAGCGTATTCCAAAGTCTCTTTGTATTTTTGGGAGAGTATGCCCAACTCGCGCTCCTTCTTGCGTTTGTCTTCCAAGAGATTTTGGTATTCCATGCGTTCTTGCTCATTGCGAAGACGTTCAGCTTTACGTTCACCCAATAATTGAGCGGCAGCACAGCGCAATTGCTCATATTTATTGAATCCCATAACGGAATTGATGTTCTGCATTATGAGCGCGGAAATCTGTTCCTCTTTCACAAGTTCACTCGTCTTCATCGCATCGAACAAGAAGTATTTGCTTAACTCACGAGGCAAGTTTGCTGCAATAATCTTGTTGACAACTTCTTCATTCTCCTGACGCTGACGTACGGGAGTAGCAGACCCATACATATAGGTATTACCACCCATATTCAGTAATACTTGCTCGCGCACTTGTCCTTCAAACAGAGTGTACGTTCTGCGAAGAAGATACTGAATCTCATTTTGCAGCACATGTCCGGTGAATGTTATCTCCAATACGATTGGTTTAGATTCGATACCTTCAGCCACTTTAACACCGGCATTGAATAATTCATCAAACTCTTTGGCGTTGCGAATCTCCAGTCCGTAAAGCGCATGGTAGATGGCATCAAAGAGAGTTGTTTTGCCGCAACCATTAGCACCCCCAATCAAGATGATTGGCTGTTGGTCGGTAACCTCTAAAGATAGGTCCAGAGAACGATACGTTTTATAGTTCTCTGCTTTTATGCGTTGTATTTTCATTTTGCTAAATTCTTTAGAGCACGATTAATAACTTTCTTGATTTCCTTTTCATCTGACATTTCATCGTGTTGTTCATGAAAAGGCTTAAGAACTTGATCCTTCAACCAATCAGGTTGAATGTCATTATCACGGCATGCTTGCTCTATAAGAGCCATGTCATCATAACGAACACCATAGTGAAGAAATACACTGTCAATTCCTTTACTCATATACGTGTGTTTTATATGTTATTCAAATCCAATCTGCTCCAACCGCCTGTATCGGTTGTCGTCTCTATAATTCCATTCGGGTAGTACCAGTTACCGTCTTTCTGTATCAGTACACCGCCAATTAGATGTTTCTCTTTGCAATACTGCCAAAGAGCATTATTTTTCTCTGCACCATATATATCAGAGCCTTCTGTCTTGGTGTCAAACAGGCAAACAGTGCCATTCTTTAACCTTACGATAAAGTCCACATAGAAGCAGTGTTTTCCACCTTGCGGATCGGTATATGGCACAGCGAAATGTTGCTTGCCATCATCGCCGTTCTTATACCACCAATCCACTTTATCGCTCTGCCGGTCTATCCATCTAGCAAAATCATACTCCGGCTTTGACACATGTTTCTGCTCCAAATATGGCATCACGGCATGAAGATATATATCCGGCGCACTCTGTACTTGCGCGGCATTATACATCCGCGTCTCGGGAACTGACCATATTGTTTTCTCATATAACGGCACACGCGTTTCATTAGCACGTTCTTCTTTACGTTGGTAGGCGTTTAATGCCCGCTTGATAATGTCCTCAAAGACAGGTGTATTACGTTTGTATAGGACAATACGCGCAACATCCGTAATGGAGAAATATCCCAAATACCGCTCAATAGCTTCTTCTATCGCGCCCTTTAGAACAACTGCACTATCTGTCGTTGTATAAGGGTGAACATGATGCTTGCAGAAGATTCGGAAGATAGCATCTAACTCAGACGCATTACGTGTCAGTCGCGCACGTTGCACTACCTCCACATGTCCCGCTTCGCCCGTCAGGTGCGTGTCCTTTGGTATCTCAACGGTTATGTTCTTCACATCCAAATCAATACCATGCTTCCGCGCTTTATCTCGATTCTTTAGTATGACATCCGACACATCTGTATCATGGCACTCAATACGCTCTTCGGGTTCAAAGAAGTCCGAATCATCAAACAGCAACGGCGAGAACAAATCCAAGCATTTGCTCATCGTGTCCAAGAACACCGGTTTGAAGGACGCATAGAGATTGTTCTTCTTCTGCATCGGATATGTCAAGTATGTCGAATGCAGCGGGATGTTCGTTATATCCTTTCGCCGATTGGCATACACCGTGCTTAGGTAATTCATATCGTCTGCCACTATCTCAATCACATTCGCCGCAATATTCGTATATACATAGCCGTAGTTCAGCAACTCGTTGTCATAGTGCCTTTGTTCCGGCATACGCAATATACGTCCTACCGTCTGAGTTGTGAATGTGACTGACTTGACATCACGGAAGATCAACAGCACTGCCGCACGGGGACAATCCCAACCAAGTGCGATAGCCTGCTTGAACAGAAGCACTTCGGTCATATCGGCCTTGTTTGTGATGGTCTGTAAGTTCGGCGATTTCTGTTTGGAAAGCCAGATAGCCAACTTGCCGTTATCCTCTGTGATATTATGATATGCCTGTAGATAAGCCTGCATCTCCTCCGCTATCGTCTTCTCGTCATTCGACAAAGCCTCTGTACTGTCATTTGGCAACTGAATAAGCAACAACGGATTGATGCCATATTGCTTGTATGCTTCGGCTAACTGCTCACGTTTCTGCAACGCTCGTTTGAGCAGACGCTGGTTGATGGTCAGTTGTTGTTGCTCCCGATCGCTACTCATCTGTGGGTTAAGTTGCACACCTTTCTTAATCATCTGTTCAGCCACCACATCGCTTCGTTGCACACTTACCATCGCGTCACCCATCGTTTGCGGTGTAGCCGACACGCGCAACTCTATCTTCGGGTTGATATTCCGCAACACCGCTTCACTCTTCACGGCATTCCTTCCTGCAAACATATGCTCCTCATCTATCACAACCACTACCGGCACTCCATCTTGTATCTGCGTGCGCCGAAGCAACTCATATAGCGTCCGGTTTTGCTCGTTGTCACGAATCATCACGGCGTTATCCTTGTTGATACTCTCCCAGTTGACGAACAGCACATCCCCTTGCTTCAATCCCTCACGCACGTCGCAGTCATCAAACATCACAGGGCGTAGATTACGTGTCTCGGTGAAGTATGACCGCATCGACATATACGATTGCTCATGTAACT
>JAIKXR010000077.1 GCA_024683975.1 Paludibacteraceae bacterium | reverse complement strand
ACTCGATTCGCGCCATATCAAAGTCCAGACAGATATGTCTGGTACATACAAAGTCTATGACGTGACCGGCAAACAAATAATGAGCGGGTATTTCGGAGAAGAATATGGCAATCCCGTGATTGTGTTCAGCCCGGCTACGGCTGACGGAGCATACATCATTCGTTTCAACGCCAATGACGGAACGAAAGACACAAAAAAATGGCTGATCAGGTAATCTGTTTTTTTGAGTATGTCTCATAAGAGAATATCAAGACATCATCTTACTTTTCAAAGATGATGTCTTGATATCTTGATATAACAGAGAATCCCGGCGCGCACTAAACCTCACGAACGAGCCTTCCCGTCATTGCCATGTTGAGGGTGGATACGCTAAAGCGTGACACGCACCGTCAGTTTGACACCGTTGCGCCCCCAACCGCCGTAGTGGCGGCGCGCAGGCACCATTTCGCCATTGGCATTCTTCACCATAACCGGCAGTTCATAGTCGTTATACGTCAGGCGTCGCACATAGTCTATCCGGAGAAATTTAAAGATGTTCTCAAATCCTGCCGTCAGTTCCATATACGGCAGTCTGCCAATCGGCGAAGATGTCGCGCCGGCTGTCACTATCGCCGGATTCTCTTTGTCATACGTCCATGCATCAGGGTTGTTGGGCAGGGCGTAGAGTCCTTCGCTGCCTGAATAATACGGGTTGTTTTTCTTGGTCAAAGTGCCATAAATCATGGAGAAACTGACCACGCCCCGCAGTTTCAGCCGGTTGATGCCAGGGATGCGGTTGAGTATCCATCCTTTGAAGAAATACGTGGTGTGGAGACTGACATAGGCATCAAACATGAACTCCATCGGCTGCATCAGGTTGAAGGCGTTTTTCGCCAGCAGTATGGACGTGTTGGTTTGCGGATAGAACAGTTTGGTAAACGGCACTTTCTGCCATACGTATCCCGCCTGCAGGCGTGCATCCAGATGGCCGAACGAAGAGAACCAGAAGCGGTTTTCCGCCATTATTTCGGTACGGTTGTAGAAAAATCCGCTGCCGCCTTTGCCGTCCGCATCCGCCAGCATTCTGTCGTCTATGTAACCTGTCTGATGTGTGAGTGAAAACACCGGCGCATCGTGGTCCAGCGTAAGGGGCGACTCCACCCCCATACGGTTCAATACCGCGTGCGTACCCGGCATATACCTCAACTCCCCCGTCCATTCGTAGTTATGATAGGCATTCTGGTGGTAGTTGTTCAACAGAGGAAGTGTCGTGTAGTGCTGCGCGTCCTGCCAAACGATACGGTCGTAGCGCATCGCGCCGGCAGCCTCATTATATTCATAGCGCAAGGATGTGTTTACCGCCAAATGATTCGGAAACTCGTTGAAATATTGTAATTTCGTATGGAACACATACTGCATGTTTTTGTCCGTCACATTGCCTGTCGGTATTGACATCACGATGTTGTCGCGGTCAATGAGCCCCGTCTGCTGTCCCGGCTGTTCAGCATCGTACTGACACGTCAGCGACAGGTAGTGCTGCGGCCCTTCATACATGTGATACACCTTCTTGTTGAACGAGTACATAGCCATCGCGCTGTATTTGGGCCGCAGATCCGTTGTTCCGAAAGCCGCGTAACCCGAGAAAAAACAGTTCGGGTTCAGATTGGCTGTTGTCTGTCCGCCGATACGCATACGCACACCCTCCAGCTTGTTCCATGAGACGGTGTTGAACACCGGGCCAAAATCCCATTTAGAGTCGCCGAAACGGGTCAGAGGGACGGTCTGCAGATAATCGGACATCAGCGCGTCAACAGTCATAACCAGCCCGTTGAATTTGGGTGTCCTCTTCAGTTCGTTCACCATGTCAAACACCGCCCCCTCGTAACGCGACAACGGCTCCGGCCGGTTCTCCTCCCAGTAAAGCAGGTCGGCAGTGATGGATGTGGTGTCGCGTATAGGCTTGTCCTCGGGCACGAGGTCGGTGAAAACCACAGGGTCAATCGCGCTGTCAAAATCAAAATCCGTGTACAGTTTCATCTGACGGGCTATGAGTGTCTTTTTGCGGCTCGTCAGGTAGAAATTGCAAGTCGTGTAGGTCCTGCTCGGTGCCCACAGTCCGTTTTCCAGCCGGGCGTATTCGTGTTCCACGGAGTAGTGGCTCACGAAATTCAGATTGATATGCTGCGGGATATTTAATGAGTACTTCTTGATCTTGTACGTGCCATCATTCATTATATACAGGTGCCCTGTGAACGAGAAACTCTCTGAATTGACAGGCACGAAAGCAAGGTCAATGACGCTATCGCCGCCCAGTTGGATGGTGTCCATTATATAGTACTGGTAGTAGCTGACCGCCAATGCGCCGGAGACAGGCGAGACAAAGCGGTTGAACAGAAGATTCATATCGTCATCGTAGATATCCACGTCCCTGAACACTGATGTCATCATTTTCTCCAGCGACTGTGTGGAGAGAACCGACTCCAGTCCGAACCTGCGCTTTCTCTCTATCACTTTCTTTTCGCGGCGTGGCTTGCACACGTAGTACTCGTGGCATAAATTCTCACGGATGGACACATTAAGTGACGGATACACATCCGTAGTGTCGATGTATTTCTCGATGAAGGCGATATGTTTCCACAGCCCTTTCCGGAAATCGGGCGTGAAGTTGTCAACAGCGAAAGACATCCGATGATAGACTCCTGCCGTATAGTGGTCCGTATTCTTTATCTGGAATGAATCCTTGCGGGCAATCACGTTGCGTATCAGTTCCACTGCAGGATTGCCTTTACGCCTGTATTTCTGCTTATAGTTCCCAGGTGTCACCACCACATCCTGCAAGTTATACACGTCAGGCTTCATCTTCACCTTCAGGTTCTTCTTTGTCTGTCCGCTGCGTACGGTGAGGATTTCCGTTTTGAAGCCAATCATCTGGAAGACGAGTGTCGTGTAGCCGGACGGATTGCTGACGCTGAAATTGCCGTCCATATCGGACATCGTTCCGTATTTGGATGCCGTCAGGTCTCCTTTGTCCGCTTTGTCTATGGCAAAATAAACCTGCGCAAACGGCAGTTTCTCGCCTGTGGCGGCATCCACCACCACACCGCTGGCACCGGTTGTCTGTGCCGCAACCCATGCCACGCCTGTCAGCAGCAGCCATACTGTTATCAGAAAACGGATATTTCTCACAACGCACTAAATCCTCTTGGTTCCGCGCCCTAAACGATACGATTCCTTTATGTCCCTATAACGCATAATCACTTCGTCAATACGTTCTCCCACTTCTGCCGGTATTTGCTGTGAATAGTCGCCACCAGAACCGGTACGCCAGCGTTCGGTTTCGCTGGGGAAAATCGGGCTGTTCCGAAACGCTCATCACCCGACCATCTCCCTGATTTGTGTGCAGATTTGCTCTGTTGTGAAGCCCAGTTTCTCTTCCAATACATGATATGGTGCGCTGAAGCCGAAAGAGGTCATACCGTGAATCTTGCCGTTGCAGCCTACCAGACCCTCCAATGTGCAGGGGAGTCCGGCGGTCAGACCGAAACGTTTGATTCCCTGCGGCAGGACCTCGTTCTGGTAGTCCTGGCTCTGTTCGCGGAAACGTCCTTCGCTCGGCACGCTGACCACTTGCAGACGGTAACCTTCCTTACGCAGCACTTCGGCGGCAGTCTGCAACGAGCTGACTTCGCTGCCCGATGCGAGCAGTACCGCCTGCGGATTGTCGTCACGCGATACGATGTACGCGCCCTTGTTGAATCCTTCCTTATTGACTTCAGGCAGCGAAACAATGTCCTGACGGCTGAGAATGAGTGCGGTAGGCGTATCGGTGTTCTCCAATGCTGCACGCCAAGCCAATGTCGTTTCATCCGCATCAGCGGGCCGCAGAACGAGAACCGACGGACGACCGCTATGGTTATGCAGTTTCTCCATCAGGCGTATCTGCGCCTCTTGCTCGACGGGTTCGTGTGTCGGGCCGTCTTCGCCTACGCGGAACGAGTCGTGGCTCCAGATGAAGATGACGGGCAACTGCATCAGCGCAGCCATACGCACGGCGGGCTTCATATAATCGGAGAAGACGAAGAACGTGCCGCATGCGGGAATGATGCCTCCGTGGAGTGCCATACCGATGCAGACACAAGCCATCGTCAGTTCGCTCACACCTGCCTGCAGGAACTGGCCGCTGAAGTCGTCTCTCTTCAGTGCGTGGGTCTTTTTGAGGAATCCGTCCGTCTTGTCCGAATTGGCAAGGTCGGCAGACGAGACAATCATATTACCCACGTTCTCAGCGAGGAATCCGAGTACGGATGCGCTGGCTGTGCGGGTGGCTTTGTTCTTTTGTTGACTAATCAGACTCCAGTCGATGCAGGGCGTTTCGCCCGAGAAGTACGCTTCGTATTGCTTGGACAGGGTCGGGTTCTCCTGCTGCCAACGGTAGAACTGCTCGTAACGGTTGTTGCACAGGTCGCGCAATTCGGCTTTGCGGTTGTCGTACAGTTCTTTGACTTCGGGGAAGATGACGAATGGGTCGTCAGGGTTGCCGCCGAGGTTCGTCACTGTCTGTGCAAACGAGGCACCGGCTTTGGAGATGGGCTGTCCGTGTGTGGCGCAGAGGTTCTCCTTGCTGCTTCCGTCTTCGGCTATGCAGCCTTTGCCCATCACCGTATGACCGATAATCAGGCTCGGACGGCCTTTCTCCTCTTTGGCGCGGCGTAGTGCCTGACGGATGGCATCAGGGTCGTTGCCCGGTATCTCCTGCACGAACCAGTTCCACGCCTCGTATTTCTTCACAATATCTTCCGTATCCACGTCCTTGCAGGGTGTGGAGAGCTGGATGGAGTTCGAGTCGTAGAACATGATGAGATTGTCCAATCCGAGGTGACCCGCCATACGTCCTGCGCCCTGGCTTATCTCTTCCTGAATGCCGCCGTCGGAGATGTAGGCGTAAATAGTCGGGTTGTGTACACTGCCGAAGCGTTGGTTCATCCATTTGGCAGCGATAGCCGCACCTACTGCGAACACGTGTCCCTGACCCAGCGGACCGGAGGCGTTCTCTATGCCGCGCTCGATGTTTCGTTCGGGGTGACCGGGAGTGACGCTGCCCCATTGACGGAGGTTCTGCAGGTCTGACATCGTGTATTTGCCCGTCAGGGACAGTACGGCATAGAGCATAGGTGCCATGTGACCAGGGTCAAGGAAGAAACGGTCGCGTGCCTCCCACTGCGGGTTCTCAGGGTCGTACTCCATAAACTCTGAATACAGTACGTTGATGAAGTCGGCTCCGCCCATTGCACCGCCCGGGTGACCGCTTTTCGCTTTCTCTACCATACTCGCGGCAAGGATACGTATGTTGTCCGCCGCACGGTTCATCAGTTTCGTTGTGTTCATAGGAATATAGTTTTATTAGGATATTTATACTAAAGAGATGTTTGTTTCAAAAAAACGCACAAAGATACGGGTATTTGTCAAAGTGACAATATATATATCGGTAATCTTAATCCGGCTTGATTGTGTGAGTTACCTAAAAGTTGGTATTTTGTGTGTAATAGTTTGCTTGATTAACGACAGTGAAGTACCTTTGCGGTCGTTGGTGTCCTATATGAGGTTTATCGATAAATGATACGCAGTTATGTACAAAGAAGAAAACAAGATGGCGGACTTGATGGCTTCCGAGCCACAGGCACTGCAGATAATAGCTCGCTTCAATATCCCGTTAGGCGTAGGAAACAAAACAATAGCCGATGTTTGCTGCGAACACGGAGTGGATGTGCAGACATTCCTGACCATAATCAACTACCGTCTATCCTCAGAGCGCAAGGTTGATTTGAAAGCCGTGGAAATGCATAGTCTGTTGCAGTATCTGCGCAATGCCCACGACTATTTTCTTTCGTTTCTTTTGCCACGCGTGCGGCAGAAGATAATTGAGGCTATGAACTATCAAGGTTCAGACCCGAAGATAACAGTGCTGATTATTCAGTCGTTCGACCGTTACAGTGAGCAGATTTCGGCTCATATGACCCATGAGAACGAACAGATATTCCCGTATGTTGAGTCATTGCTTCGAGGTGAGCGCAACGGCGAAGTGGATGTTACGACTTTTGCCAAACAGCACCATTCGGAAGATGACCAGAACGCCGCCGAAAAATTGAGTGAGGTAAAGTCGCTTATTATTCGTTACTATCCGTCTCCTGAAGAGAACAATCTGCTCTACTCTGCCCTATACGATTTGTTCGTTACCGAGCGTGATTTCGCTACCCACTGCGATGTAGAAGATGCCATACTCTTCCCTCTAATCAAACTGTTGGAAAAGAAACCTGTGAAGAACGTTGCCAAAGCATCGATGAATACACCAACGGAGGTGCTGTCAAACAGGGAAAAAGAGGTGCTGATATG
>JAIKXR010000057.1 GCA_024683975.1 Paludibacteraceae bacterium | reverse complement strand
GTGGAGATTTTCCCGGAAACCCTTGCGGCATGAACTTTCCATTCCATAAAGCGGGTTTACCTTTGCCACAGGAACGTATCTAACGGGCGTAACGGAAATACACAGCGAAGGTTCACGGTTCGGACGGCCAAGCTATAGGCTTGCACCAAGAAGAGGGTAGCCACTCCCTTGTCAAGGAACCACAAGGAAATATTCAAGAAATCGATGCTGTTCACAAATCCGTGAACATACCCGAAAGTTTGAACAATGGTGTTTTTTTTATGGTTCGATTAAATTAGAACAAAATCGTACTATTTAAAACTATCGATTTTGCAGAATAAAACTGTTGGCAAAATGGTTCGATTTTGCGTTATCTTTATTTTCTAATTAAATCGAACCACCATAATTAATCAAAGGTCAGAAATGAAAAGTAGCACATCTTGACACTTATAAACACTATATAATTATAATATTTTAATCAACACCATGTACAGCAATGTCATCTGTATACAATATAAAAACACTTTTGTTATTACTGTTATAATATAATTTTGCGTAACTTTTTTACGCAAAACAAAAGATTTTTAGGAAAATCCTTTCGATATTTCATTTTTTTGCGTATCTTTGCAGTCGATTTTCAAACTTTAACCCACTGGGGTAAGGTCCCAGTTTAAACAAGCAAATTGCCTATGATAGGAAAAATTGAAGAAAAACTCAAAATGGACGATTACGATCTTGAGGCTGTTTTTACGCCCGCTGTTGTCAATTTCTTGATTCTCGACTTCGTCTTTATGTGTACCGTCCTTCCCGTTGTTGAAAACACTACATGGTGGCATACGGCACTGGCCATTGTCGCTCCGATTGCCGCTGCCGTAATTCTTACTCGTTTCTTCATGAACCTCTTTCGTGCAACTTCACGCATCTACGAAGATATTCTTTATCGAAAAGACCGATTGAAATTCCCCACAACATCCATGTTGCTCCTCAGTGTAAGAAATATCAGCCACGAGAAAAAAATGAAAGCCCGAAATATCCTCAAGATTAAATATAAAACTTCCCTCTGCCCTCAACACATTGAGGTTACTGACGAGATGGAAGCTCGAAGAACTGCAAAAGACGCCGCCTCAATCATCCGAAAAGTCGTTGCCGAGAGCAAAGACGCGATGACTCGTCGTAAACTCATTCGCTACGGCACTTTCCGCAATTTTCTTGGTGGTGCCATCTACTGTATGCCGCTCGCTATTGCATTCTGGGCGATTGACTATAACCATTCTGGTGTCTATAGTAATATGATTCTATTAACACTTCTATTCTATGCTGTACTCTTCTTAATAGACATCTATCTCACTATGAGTGCAGCCGATGATTACGCAGATACCTTAATAACAACTTTTAACTTTTTAAATCACGATGAAGCATAGTATCAAATTTTATCCCGTAGGTAACGGGGATTGCGACCTCATCACAATCGGAGGCGCAAACAAGAATATGTTGTTCGATTGCAACTTCCGCAAGGAGGCTGAGGAGGACAATGATAAGATGTACGATGTACTTGACGATCTCCTCACCAACGAGCTTACCTCAAAAAAGTGTGGTCTTCCGTTTTTGGATGCATTCCTACTCACTCACCCCGACCAGGATCATTGCCGTAGTTTTGCAGACAAGTTCTATCTGGGTGACCCCAACAACGTTCCCCAGTCAGCCAGAGACAATAAAAAGATTCTCATTGGAGAACTCTGGTATTCACCGCGCGTATTTGAAGAGTTGACCAACGACCTCAACGCAGATGCCAAGGCATTCAAGAAAGAAGCCAAACGCCGTATGAATATCTTCAAGACAGACCCCAAGACCGCTGACAAGGACGGCAACCGCATCCGCATCATTGGCTGGGCAGACAATCCAGACCTCGAAGGTCTCGAAGACAGAATAGTCACCCCTGGCGATACAATCTCTGAAATAAACGGCACCAACTGCCGCTACTTTGAGATGTTCATCCATGCGCCCTTCAAGGATGACATTGAGGGCGAAGACCGCAACATGACCAGTATTGCTGCCCAGCTCCGCTTCAAATCCGACAAGAACGCCACAGATATTGCCCGCGTATTCTTGGGAGGAGATACAGAATGGCGCGTTATTGAGAAAATAATGAACGAGACCACCGAGGATGATTACCTGAACTGGGACCTGATGGAAGCGCCCCATCATTGCAGTTACAAATTTTTTGCTGATGACCGCGAGAACGATGCAAACCAGGCATCGCTTGATTTCCTTGAAAAGAGCGAAGACGGAGCCTTTGTGGTTTCCTCCTCCAAAGTAGTCAAAAAGAACTCCGACAATCCCCCTTGCCAGAAGGCCAAGAACCGTTACACCGACCGTGTAGGGGGTAGCAATTTCTTCTGCACCAGCGGCGAGAAGGATGATGACACCGAGGAGCCTATTGTATTCGACATCGAGGATGGCGAAGTAGCACTCCGTGAGGACGAGAAAAAAGAAAAGGAATCACGTGCCGCTGCTTCAGCCGCAAAGAATACCAAACCCCACTACTATGGATAAGGTATCCGACAAATATCCTAAAATAGAAATAGCCGCCATCGGAGCACTGGCCGGGGAGATCACCTCCCTTGCCAGCATATTCGATGACGGCTGTTTTAGTCTTGTTGAACTGAATAACGACACCATTGGTCTTTGCGGTGGCATCAACACCTTTGCCCGCTCCAAGTCCGCCTTACAGCGTATCGAGCCGGTAGTGATTGCCATTTCAAAAGCCAACTGGCAGACCAAGGTACCCGTCTCATTCTCCGACAATCCAAAGTTCCCGTTTGTCAAGTTTGCCCACGTCAATTATCAGCACGGCGACTACCCACCTACATTTTGTCTCTCGCGCGAGAACATCGATGACTGGTATGCAGAGCACACGCTCAAAGAGTACGTTGAACTGGTTGCCCAATGGCTACGCGATGCTGCCAAAGGAAAACTGATGAAAATTACTGAGAACGACGAGTTTGAACCCCAGCGAATCCATAATGTGGATCAGATGTTAATGCGAGCCACCTATATGGACTCCCTACTTGAAAACCACAAAGAAGCCAGCTGCGATCTTTATTCCATTGTAGTTATAGCAGATTTACCATTGGCTTACGGCTGCGAACAGAATAAAGAGATAAAAGGCAACGCGATTGGCGTCAGATTGTTTGCCGGGTGCGACAAGGTAGATGACACTTGGTATGCCCGTTATCCATCTACCTTGGGCGAACTGCTTACCTTTATCAACGAAAGAGATTATCCTCTTGATTTGGAGAAAATCAGGGGCGCTGTCATAGAAGAAACGGAGTATATTTATTTTCAGATAGCCCTTTTACGCCCTGTCAGAATTATTGGCAAGAATACCCGCATAAATTATTTGTGTTTTCGTGCCAAAGTGCACGATGTAATTAACAATAATGGTGCTGCACCCATTGAAGAAATCACCATTTGGGACTTTACTGACTACGACTCCGCCAAGTATCTTTCCCAAACACCTGATTCCATTTTCATAAAACGCATTTGCATTCTTGGTTGTGGAGCCGTAGGCAGCAAGATAGCATATCATCTGTTCCGTAGCGGTATTTCTTTTCTCGAATTAGTGGATAACGACAAATTGATGCCACACAATATGTGCCGACACGCCCTTTCGTCGTATAAGCCAGGATCCTTTTTGTCCAACAAAGCAGAAGCCATCAAGAAATCCTTAACAGATATGTTCTATGGTATGCCCCAATGCCCTGAAGCCTACGATGAAGACGCATTGGAGCATTTAACACCCGAAAGGCTTAACAAGATAGATATCATCATCGATGCCACAGCCTCCGTTCACGTGATGTACGGTCTCGATGCCATCTCTTTCCCAAACAAAACCCGCATAGTCCGTGTGGCCCTCTCTGAAGGTGGTGATGTAGGTGTCACATATTTGGGCATTGACAGTAAACAACCTCTGGCAGACTACTATATGGAAATTCTCCGTGCCTCCCTTTCCAACGATCAAGTTTACCGTTGGCTTTCATCTGAGCGCAAAAACTCAACGGAAGATATCCGTGTAGGCGAAGGCTGTCATTCCAACACTATGCGAATCAGCGATGACACCATCTCCGCCCACTCAGCCCTGATGTCCTCTGCCATTCGGCACATCTACGAGGGTAAGCAATACAATAGAATCTTACTTTCCTTCGCTCACCGTGACTTCCCCGGCAGTATGCAGTCCTGTAAACTGCCCGTCATGCCCTATCTTCAGTTTGCCTGTGCAAACGACACATCCTGGACGGTTCGCATTCCCCAAGACCTGTTGGATGAAATCCACTTAAAAGCCAAGATAGCAGGTCAAAAAGAAAATGGAGGTTACCTGTTTGGCCATATAGATCACAAGCGCAGGGTCATCTATCCCCTCATTCATTATATGCCGCGCGATTCCAAGGGCACAAAGTCCGGGTTCCGCCTTGGCACAGGCGGTCTCAAAGATTTCAAAAATAAGATAAACCAACGTAGCATTGGTCAGATGGAATACATTGGCGACTGGCATTCCCATCCAGCTTGTTCCTTGGATATGTCTACCATTGACATATCCACATGCTATGCAGATGTTTTGCCGCAACTGAAAAGCGGCATTGGCCTCTGTGTTATTACCAAGACAAACGACACCAAATTTTTTCTCCTTACGAGATAAACCAAATTTTTTAAGAAAATATGATAGAATTCATCGCACTCACCAATTTCTTCTCCTTCAAGAATCGTACAGAATTTAGCCTCAAGGCTACTAAAGAAAAACCTCGTGGCATGTTCTCTGGAGAAGACTGGTGGACAGAAGTGGACGGCATAAAACTTCTGAAAACAGCATTCTTGCTGGGTAACAATGGTTCGGGTAAGACCAACTTTCTTAACGGTCTTTCCGTTCTCAACGAGTTGGTAACCGTCAACAGAAACAGCAAGACATCCTCCCGCTATCGCCTGCCGAATGTATCGTTTCTACTATCCGAAGAAACAAAGAACGCCCCCTCAGCTATAGAGGTAGCATTTCATACGGCGGGTTACCGTTATACTTATTATATTTCCTGGAAACAAGATTACATCGTCGAGGAGCATCTTCTCCGACAGGAAGGCAAGAAGAAGGAGAAACTGATTTTTACCCGTGAATTCTCCAAGGAGAAAGACATTGTGGTTGTTTCCTATCCCCAAAGCACTACCATCCCGACTCCAGTCCAGGAACTCATCAATCAGAATATCCTAAAATATTCCAGCGTCATTTCCATCTACGATAATAAGAACTTTGAGTGCGAGGACATCCGTAATGTTTATAACTACTTCCGTTATGTTGACCTTTGGAATGTCAAGAAGTACGAACTGGCTACAATGTTGGCCAAACGTTCCAACGAGAAACTGCTTAAGCCCATCATCCTCAGTATTCTGAAAGATATGGGGTCCACCATCTACGATTACAAGGTTGACACTCTGACATTTGACATTGCTGATGATGAGCGAGAGTTTCTGCTCACACGAATGTCAGAAGAAGAATACCGCGCCAATTTCCCAAGCGACAAGCGCACCGTCCAAAAGCTTCAGTTTGGCTATAAAGTGGTGGAAAAAGAGGAAACTGTGTGGTTGCCAGAAAATCTAGAATCTGAAGGAACATTGGAGGCCATTCGACTCATTATCGTACTCTTCGATTCCATTTGGCGCAGAACACCCATTGCCATTGATGAGTGTGCACAGAGTATTCACCCAAAGGCTCTAGAGTTTATACTTTCGTTCTTCTTGAAATCATCAGATACCGCACAGATCTTCATTGCCACACAAGCACTGGCATTATTGAAGTGGGAAAATTTAAGGCGTGATACTCTCCGATTCTTTGAGAAAGACAAGACTACAGGCTGTTCTTCATTCACAACCATTAACAACAGGACTTTACACCGTAACAATCAGATTTATGACCTTTATATGAACAAAACCTTTGGCGGTGAAGTAAATATTATGGAGAAAGAGCCTTGGATAAAGACGTTGTCAAAGATTTCGCAATGCATGATTAATAGGTGTTGGGAAGAATAATCGTTAGGGGGCTTAAAAGCCTTGAACTTCTCGCCCATAATAAAACTTCGTTCATTAGGACGTAACCTTTCTACAAATCAGTATTATTTACAAAAGAACGTCCTTATATACAAGATTAATGAACTGTTCACGTATTTGTGAATAACTTTGATTAGTTAAACAATAGTTCATTTTTTGTAGCGGGCAGGACAAATCAGTCCTGCCGATACCCTCTTATTCATTCTTTCGAGTCCCAAAGATTAACTGGGGACATACACATTGACGGTGATGCATCTGGGTGCTTATCAGCTACCCTAAGATGGATTACCGACAAAGAGTGTGTCCGCATGGCATAAAGACATATCAACGATAAGAGCATCGA
>JAIKXR010000049.1 GCA_024683975.1 Paludibacteraceae bacterium | reverse complement strand
TCCGTTGATGGTGACGCTCTGCCCTTCGCAGATGTCATACGTCTGCTCCACTGTTACTTGCTCGATAATCTCATCCACATCGGCATCGTTGATCTTGCGCAGGTAGCCTCCCACGCAGTAAGCGTAACTCTCGTCCACACCAAAACCATAGACATGGGCGGTGAACTCCTCCGCCGAGTTGGCAAGTGTGTAGGTGCCGTGGTCGATCTTCTTGGTCAGGTAGGAGTACTCGGCGTTGCCCGGCACGGGCTTGAAGCCGCTCAGCGTGGACCCGTTGATGGTCATGCTCCCGGCTGCCGATGTGGGGACAACCACGTTCATATAGTGGTAGCGGATGACCGATGTCTTGAACGTGGCGAACGTTATCTGCTTGATTCCCTGCTCTTGTGGCGTTACCAAGACCATCGACGGGTCGCCTATCTGCGACGAGTTGCTGGTGCGGCTGCTCTGGTAGATGTAGCACGCGCACGGCTCGGAGGTCTCTATGTACGCGGCATTATCGGTCAAGCGGTACAGGTAACTCTCGCACGTGCCGATGGTGGCGATGACAGAGCCGCCTTTCTTTATCTGCGTGCCGTCCGTTAGGGCAGTGAACATAACGTAGTCGGAGGTCTGCCCGTAGCTCTTGGTCAGCACGAACTTCTTTCCCCATGTCTGAATAGGCATCGCCTGCTCCACCACGTGGTCACAATAGCCCTTGTAGTCAGGTATATAGAGGTCTATATCGCCGTTGAACACTGCCACGGGCTTGGACGCTTTGATGACGGTGCCGCCTAACGAGCCTTTTTCCGGCTCCGCCGTGGCAAGGTACACCTGTCCTTTCTGGAGGGTGAATGTGTACGTGCCCTTTTTCTGATTCAGCGTGGGACAGGCTAATGCCACCGTCACCTGCGTGTTGTTCTCGGTAGCCACCACGGCAAACTCGGTTGTTCCCTCACGCTGCGTGCGGTATGCTTGGATGATATAGTCCGTTCCAAGCGAGGCGGTGGGAATCACGTTGGTCGCGTCGAACGTGTAGTCCGCATAGTTGGCTCCGTAAACGGATATGGGCGCGGTCGATTCGATGCACAGACCCGTGTTCCGTATCTGGTCGGACTCGTAGTGGTAGCACTGCGCTGTCGGCACGGTGATAATGGTCACGCCGTTGGCTTTGACGCTGGTCGATGTACTCCACCCTGTGTTCGGGTTGCTCACGGTGATGTTCGCCGCATAGCGCGAGGAGAACACCAACTGCATCTTCAAGTACTTGCTTGCCGACGTGTACTCATAGTTCTTCATAAAGGTCACCCAGAAGCCGGTGCCTTCCGTATTGAAATCGTTCTCCTCCTGCGGCGCACGCATCGGACGCAATCCTGCTATGGGCTGCGGTGCCTGCTCCACTTCTATGCCTTCGCTCGGCGTTATAATCGGATTGGCGGTTATAAGGTGACGGGCATTGTTCTGCGCTGTCATCAGTGTGATTCCCGCAAAGAGAAATAGTATTGATATGTAAAGTCTGTTTTTCATAGTTGTGTCTCCTTTCTCTTTATATTAGTCGCACACCGCACGAACCGACATGCCCCAGTAGCGGATTGACTGTGTGTTTACCTCCGGCTTATGTTCTTCTGTATAAATGTTCTTCACGTACCAATATAGTATATAGCAATCTCTGTCTATTGTGGATGGCGAAGCCGTAGATGTTGCAGTAAGATAGCGTGCGTATTTGCTGCCATCATCATACCACACTGTATTGTCTTTCTTGTAACCCGCCGTAGGCATAAAGATGGACAGCGATGGGTCTTCTTTGGATGTGAAAGTATAGCCTTTCTTCGCAGAACTGTAGGTCACAGTGCAGTTGGCTAATAGATCCTCATACTCCTCTCTGGTCGGTATGCGCCATCCGCAGCCCCATACCTGCGCGGCGGCATCATCTTCCTTGTCAAGTTCAAGGTTGCCGTCGCCTGCAACGCCGTATTTGGTGTAAGGGCTACTGTTCTGGTTCGAGCCTTTGTATGGGCAACTGGACCAAGAGCAGGAAGACGGATTGGCGGTTGTGCCACCCCACATAAAGTAGTCACCCACATCCTCGGGAGACGAAGCTCCAATGTTCATAGTCGCCCACTTGGGGCCGCCCTCCCATAGTTGCACCCACTCGTGATTGCATGTCAGATCCACTTCCGCTTCCGTGGTGAAACTGCGTACTTCGCCGCGAGCCGTGCCGATGCCGTTGGTGGCGTAGGCTTGGTAATAATAGGTCGTGGAGGCATCCAATCCGGACAGCGTATGGCTGAAAGCCCCTGTGCCGTCACCTGCGGCTGTGCAGTTGGTCAGACTCTCGGGAGCCGTACCCCAGCAGAAGCCGCGTTCCGAAACGGTCTGTCCGCCGTCGGAGGTGACCTGACCGTTCAGCACTGCACCGCCCGATGTGACGGAGGTCGCGTCATTGGTCAGCACCACGGGCTTGGCAGCGGGCGAACACTCAAACTCATTCTGGTCCTCGTCCGCAAGGGGATAGACCACAAACGCATAGCGCTCCGAGTCCGAATAGACAGCCCTGTAGGTCGCGTTCTCCGTAGCCTCCACTATCGCCGGAGACCAGCCCACGAAAGAGTATATCTTGTCGCCCACGGAATACGGAGCGGGATTGTCATATGGGTAAACGGGCAGACTTCCTACCGGTACATTTATCTCTGCCAACACCTTGTCATCGTGGTCAATAAAGGTTATCTTCACTTTATTCACCGCACCTAATTTGACGTAGATATTCTTCGTTATGTCCGATGAACTCTCCTGTTGTGTAGCGAGGAAGGCGATTATCTCCTCTTCTGGGAAGGACTCTGTGCAGGCTTGGTCATGCCAGTAGCTTGCTCCGGCTGCGTCCAATTCGCGCATCCAGCCCTGCACGTAGTTGGTGTCGGTCTGCCACGTGTACTGCTGCGGGTCGGTACCGCCCATCGGCCATTCGCCCTCAACAGGTATATACGTCAGGTTATAACTGAATATCGTCCAGTTGTCAGGAATAAATGACGGTGTGGACTTGGTGCTATTGTAACTGCGTGTAAGTTCAGGCGGGCAATAGAATGCGCCTTGGGATGCCACATTGTAGGTCCAGTAACTGCTGAACGACATACTTCCCCATGCTTTGAAATACACGCGTATCTTGCGCATGTTGCCGGACGAGTGGAACATGTACTGCAACGGATTGCTCGCTGTGATGTTCGTTGCGTAGATGTCCGGTCCCTCTGTGAGGTTGGGGCAATCGTAGAACATGTGGCTGTATGCCATATTGCTGCTGAGCTTTTCGGGTAGCAGTTTTGACGGGGCTTTGATAAGATTAGTGCAACTTGCGAACATTTCATCACACGCGCTTCCCCCGGGCACGGCATTAGCGGATGCCATTATCTCCGGCGCGGTGGTCAGAGCCGAGCACCCGCTGAACATATATTGGTAGCAATTTTTCGGCATATCCGTGCCGGGCAACTCATCCTGTATTGTCACCAACGAAGTGCAGTTTTGGAACATATACCGGTAGCAGCCTTCCTTCAGCGTGGTGGCGGGCAGGTTTGGCGCGGCTTTTAACGAGGAACAATCGCTGAACATATAACTATAGCAGTAGTTCGCCAGCGTCATCGCAGGCAACGCAGGTGCTTCGGTCAGCGAGGTGCAGTTGTCGAACATCATCTCGTAGCAATATGGTTGCAGCGTGGTCGCTGGCAGCGCAGGCGCATCCTTCATATTGGCGCAGGAATTGAACATATTCTTGTAGCAGTACTGCCCGAGGTTGGTGGCTGACAGCTTTAAGTCTTTAGCACTTATAATACACGGATTATTGGCACTGTTTTCGTAAAACAGGCCATAAAAAGCGTACGACGGCAGTGTTTTGGTGATGTCTATGGACGTTTCAGTACCAGAGAAGATTGACATCAGTTCACCACTCAACACGGCATTTCCTGTGGTGCCGAAATAAAATTTCCAATAATTCATTGTCCCCTGCCCAAACCCCTTTGAGGAGTTGTTGCCGTACAACTGCATACGCGAACCGGCAGGAATGTCACCAAGTGTATAGTTCGTAGTGTTGTTCACGGTCGTCAGTGTCTGCCACTCGCCAGCGTTGTTCGCGGCATCAATAACGCGATAGGTAAGCGTTACATTGGTCGGAGGATTGCTTCCGCGCTTGAGTTGAACCGTCAGCTTTTGCGACGCATGGGTATTCTTCACCGTGAAATAGTCCGGCTCAGCTGCCTGAACAGCGGCTAAATAGCAGAATACCATCAAAAACAAAAGGAAAAAATGTCTTTTCATAGGCATCATAATTTACGGGTGATACGCTATAGTAATGCGATTATAGGCTCTCACCGCACAACTAAACGCACAAATGTACGGAATATATTTGCTTTGTGCAAACATTTACGCATTTTTCTTCCTTTTTGAAGAGAAATGCACCATTTCTTGAACAATCTGCTCTCTTATGTGCCCGCGCACCCCACCACGCGTCCCCCAACACGTAGTCACCAACACGTAGTCCCCAACACGTAGTCACCAACACGCAGTCATCAACTATCAATTATCAACTCTCAACTACCTACCCTGAGCGGGTGATTACCGGGTGATTAGCGGGTGATTAGCGGGTGATTAGCCTGACGATACAATAGAAATACAACAAGAACGCAACAGAAATCGACCACTGATTGCCCCAGAAGCGAACACCCATACCCTTGAAGCCGCTCCCCGCAAACTCCTCCGTAACGGCACTCTCCTTATCGACCGTAACGGCATCCTCCACACCCTCTCCGGCGTACGCCTTGACTAAAGACATGAAAGCCCTGCAGGGCTTTTATGCTTGCGAACCAATGGGTGGATATTTGAACATCGGCTCTGCCGGAAGAGATTGAAAAGATCCTGCTCGGCGGGTTAATCCCCTCCACAATATATCAAGGAAAGGCACTCCCTGTTGAAGTGCCTTTCCTTTGTTATGTCGGCAATCAGCCGGCTGTGTCTATGTCTGTTTCATCTACATGAATGCCCTGTGGGCTTTTATGGTTGCTGACCAATGGGTGGATATTTGAACACGCCTCCCTGTAGAACCGCTTGTAAAGGACATGACTTTGTTCATTGCGTCAGAATTCTATTCTGACACGGCTCTCCAGAGCCGCATATAAAGGATTTGGGGGTTGTCTATTGCGTCCACATGAAAGCCCGAGTGGGCTTTTATGGTTGCTGACTATTGGTGGATGATTCAGACACGGCCCCCTTGAGCAGCATATAAAGACATTGTTTTTCGTTCATTGTGTTCAAATTGTATTTGGACATCGGCTCATTAAGAGCCGTCTGTTGAGGATATGGCTTCGTCAATTACATTCAGATCATATTTGAACACACTCTCTGTCAGAGCCGTTCAAAAAGAATGGATGGAAGAGGAATGTAAAATGAAACAGTCAACCGGGGTCTTTAATAAACCTCGGTTGACTCATTATCTTCCCTATCAAGCAATGATACGATTATTCCATTGCTTGACTTGCTGATAACGTGATTACTCCGCTTTTGCTTCCTGTGCGGGTTCTTCTGCCTTGGCGGGTTCCTCTACCACGGTGGCCTCTTCTGCTTTGGGAGCAGCTTTCTTACCGGCGCGGCGGGTGGTCTTCTTGGCAGCCTTCTTGGTCTCCTTGAGCATGTTCTCGTTGTAGTCAACCAGCTCGATGATACACATCTCGGCTGCATCGCCCAAACGGAAACCGGTACGGAGAATGCGGGTATAGCCGCCCGGACGGTTGGCTATCTTCTCGCTGACGTTCTGGAAGAGTTCGGTGACAACGGCTTTCTGCTTCAGCTCGCTGAAGACAAGACGGCGGTTGGCGGTTGAATCCTCCTTGGCACGTGTGAGCAGAGGCTCAACATAGATGCGGAGAGCTTTCGCTTTAGCTAAAGTGGTCGAAATGCGCTTGTGAAGAATCAAAGAGCATGCCATATTAGACAGCATCGCACTGCGGTGTGCGGCCTTACGACCAAGATGATTGAATTTCTTATTGTGTCTCATAATTGCTTTTTACATTAATTTAGTCATTGACTTTATATCTGCTAATATCCATACCGAAAGACAGACCGTTACGCTCAAGCAACTCGTCCAACTCAGTAAGCGATTTCTTACCGAAGTTACGGAACTTGAGCAAGTCAGCACGGTGATATCTAACCAGGTCGCCTAACGTATCCACTTCGGCAGCCTTAAGGCAGTTGAGGGCACGGACACTCAAGTCCATATCCTGCAAGCGCTGGTTAAGCAGCTGACGCATACGCAAGATCTCCTCGTCCAATGCCGTGTTCTGCTTCTTCGACTCCTCTTCCAGCACGATACGCTCATCGGAGAAGAGCATAAAGTGGTAAATCAGAATCTTGGCAGCTTCTGTAAGAGCATCTTTCGGGGCAATCGAACCGTCGGTTTCTATCACAATCACCAGTTTCTCGTAGTCGGTACGCTGCTCTACACGATAAGGTTCAATCGTGTACATCACATTGCGGACAGGTGTATAGATACTGTCGATTGCGAGGGTGCCGATGGCATCATTGACGTTGCGGTTCTCGTCTGCGGATACATAGCCCCTACCCTTGTTGATGGTCAGTTCGATTTCAAAATCGGCTGACTCATCCATCTCGGCGAGCAACAGGTCGGGATTGAGAACTTCAAAATGCTGCAGATGATTGTTCAGTTCCCCTGCAAGGAAGGCAGTGGAACCCGACACGTGCAGTTTGACTGTCTCTCCTTCTACGTCCTGTTCGGGCTTACGCAGAAAGCGCACCTGCTTAAGGTTAAGTATCAGGTTGGTAACATCGGTGATTACACCAGGGATAGTAGCAAATTCATGATCAATACCGCTGATCTTAATTGAGCAAATAGCGTAACCCTCCAATGCACTGTAAAGCACACGGCGGATAGCGTTACCTACGGTGATGCCGTAACCCGGTTCAAGCGGACGAAACTCAAAAGTGCCTTTCGTCGAACTTGACTCCAACATTATTACCTTATCAGGCTTAATAAAATCTAATATTGCCATGAATTCAAATATTTTATTTACTGTACAATTCAACGATTAATTGCTCCTTGATATTCTCAGGAATCTCCTCACGCGGCGGAATGTTGACAAACTTGCCTGCCTTCTGGGATTCATCCCATTCAAGCCAGTTGTACTTGCCGTGGTTGAAGCCCTCCAGAGAAGCGGCAATAACCTCGAGTGATTTGGATTTTTCACGTACCGATACCACCTGACCGGGGCGAAGTTGATATGAAGGGATATTCACCACCTTTCCGTCCACGCAGATGTGACGGTGACTTACCAACTGACGGGCAGCGGCGCGGGTGGGAGCAATTCCGAGACGGTAAACGATGTTGTCCAAACGGCTCTCAAGGAGCTGGATAAGGATTTCACCGGTAATACCTTTCTTGCGGGAAGCCTGGTCAAAGAGCAGACGGAACTGACGCTCCAGCACTCCGTAAGTGTATTTGGCTTTCTGCTTCTCAGCAAGCTGGGTTCCGTACTCCGAGTTCTTTTTGCGGCGGTTTACACCGTGTTGTCCGGGAGCATAATTGCGTCTGTCAAGAGCCTTGTCCGGACCGAAGATAGGTTCACCAAAACGACGTGCAATACGCGATTTAGGTCCTGTATATCTTGCCATAAAATATAGATTTAGAAGTTTAGGTGTTAAGATGTTGATTATTATACGCGGCGGCGTTTGGGAGGACGGCAACCGTTGTGAGGCAGAGGAGTAACATCCACTATCTCGGTCACTTCAATACCGGCGGCCACACACGCACGGATGGCGCTTTCACGACCCTGACCCGGACCTTTTACGTAGGCTTTCACCTTGCGCAGACCCAAATCGTATGCCACTTTGCCGCAGTCGGCTGCTGCCATCTGCGCTGCATAGGGAGTATTCTTTTTCGAGCCGCGGAAGCCCATCTTACCGGCGGAAGACCAGGAAATAACCTGACCGTCGCCGTTAGCCATCGTAACGATGACATTGTTGAACGAGGACATCACGTGAAGTTGTCCTACGCCGTCAATCTTAACAACGCGCTTCTTAGCTGCAACTGTTTTCTTTGCCATAGTTGTTTGATGTTAATGAGTTGATAACTTGATAGCCTTCTTCTTGTTGGCAACCGTTTTCTTCTTACCCTTGCGCGTGCGGGCATTGTTCTTCGTGGACTGACCGCGAACGGGCAGACCGATACGGTGACGGACTCCACGATAACAACCAATATCCATCAAACGCTTGATGTTCAATTGTGTTTCCGAACGAAGATCACCCTCTACCTTGTAGTTGGTTGAGATGATTTCACGGATCTTAGCTGCTTGGTCATCCGTCCAATCCTGCACCTTGATGCTTGGGTCTACGCCTGCATCGGCCAAAATCTTCTTTGCGCTTGAACGACCTATTCCGTAGATGTAAGTCAAACCGACTTCGCCAATCTTGTTCTGTGGCAAATCTACACCGACAATTCTTATAGCCATAATTCTTTACTTTTGGGATATAATTTAATTAATTAACCAAAATCCGAAGCGTTATCCCTGACGCATCTTCATCTTGGGTTCTTTCTTGTTGATTACATAAAGCTTGCCTTTGCGACGCACTATCTTGCAGTCCGCATTGCGCTTCTTAACTGATGCTCTAACTTTCATTGCTGTTAGTCGTTTATCGTTTGTTGATTTGTTATCTACTTATAACGGTAACTGATCCTCCCGCGTGTCAAATCGTATGGAGACATCTCCACCTTTACTCTGTCACCCGGAAGAATCTTAATGTAGTGCATACGCATCTTGCCGGAGATATTGGCTATTATCACGTGACCGCTCTCAAGTTGTACACGAAACATAGCATTCGACAATGCCTCCGTTATCGTACCATCTACCTCTATTGCGTCTTGCTTTGCCATACTGTTTTGTTTTTCAATTGGTTAATTTGCCGTTCACTAAATGAATCTGTCTTTCAGAACTTCCTTGATATAGTCGAATGTCGAAAGTATATCTGCATTGCCGTTCCTCACACATACCGACAACTCATAGTGAGCCGTAGGCTTGCGGTCCGCAGAACGGGCTGTCCATCCGTCATCCTCTATTATCATATTGCGGCGACCCGATAGAAGCATCGGCTCTATTGCCAAGGTCATTCCCGACTTCAATACTATACCGTTGCCGCGCCTTCCGTAGTTGCAGACCTCAGGATCCTCATGCATATCCCTGCCTATTCCGTGACCAACAAACTCGCGGCACACCTGAAAACCGGCTCTCTCTGCATGATTCTGGATAGCGTAACCTATGTCTCCCAAACGATGACCGGTCACTGCCTGCTCTACTCCGAGATACAGACACTCTTTCGTTGTACGCAGAAGTCGCATCTTGTCTTCGCTTATCTCACCGACGGGAAATGTATATGCCGAGTCGGAGTGAAAGCCCTTGTACAACACACAACCGTCTATGGTTACTATGTCGCCCTCCTGCAATACGGTCTGCTCATTCGGAATACCATGCACAAGCTGTTCGTTGACAGACACACAAAACGCTGCCGGATAGTTCTCGTAACCCAGACAGGAAGGTACACCTCCCTGGGAACGAACATACTCGTCAGCTATCTTGCTCAAGTAAGAGGTAGTCACACCCGGAGCAATGGCTTTGGCGACTTCGCCATAAGCCATGCCCAGGATGCGGTTGCTCTCACGCATCAACTCTACTTCCTCGTCTGTCTTCAGATAAATCATCTCTGGTCCGACAATTTAACTATTGACCCTTTTTTAGTAAGCCATTGCATTTGAACGGCCTTTGATACGCATACCGTTCTCAAAGAAACCGTCGTAGTGACGCATAAGCAGATGACTTTCAATCTGCTGCAATGTATCCAATATAACACCTACCATAATGAGCAGACTCGTTCCGCCAAAGAATTGTGCAAAACTCATCGAAACGCCAAACAAGCGTGCAAACGCAGGCAAAATGGCAATAATGGCAAGTAAAATCGAACCGGGCAGAGTAATGCGGGACATAATGGTATCTATAAACTCAGCCGTCTTCTTACCGGGCTTCACACCTGGAATGAAACCGTTATTAAGTTTCAGATTCTCAGCCATCTGTACAGGATTGATAATAACCGCTGTATAGAAATAAGTGAAGGCGATAATCATAATAGCGAATACAAAGTTATACCAGAATCCATCGTTGTCCATAAAAGCACGTGCAAATGCACCGCTACCGTCAGAATTGAACCCCGCTATAGCAATGGGGATGAACATAATAGCCTGCGCAAAGATGATAGGCATAACGTTAGCTGCATTCACCTTCAAAGGAATGTACTGACGGACACCACCATACTGCTTGTTGCCGACAACGCGCTTCGCATATTGCACAGGAATCTTGCGTGTTCCTTGTACCAACATGATGGCAAACGCGAATACAAACAACAGTACGATAATCTCTGCCATAAACACCATCAGACCACCAGTTCCGTTGTCATTCAAACGCATGGAGAACTCTTGAACAAATGCCCCCGGAAGACGAGCTATAATACCTATCAGAATGATGAAACTGATTCCGTTTCCAACACCACGATCGGTTATGCGCTCACCTAACCACATCACAAACATCGACCCGGCACAAAGCAAGATGGTACTGCTTATAGTGAACCAGTTGAAACCAATGCTTATCGGCTGACCGGCCTGAGCCATCTGGACACTGAGGTTAACCAGATAACTCGGACCCTGGAACAGCAATATAAGCACCGTCAAGTAGCGGGTTATCTGATTCATCTTCTGGCGGCCGCTCTCACCCTCTTTCTGCATCTTTTGGAAATAAGGCACTGCGATTGTCAGCAGTTGCACTACGATTGATGCTGAAATGTAAGGCATTATACCCAATGCAAAAATAGACGCATTGGAGAACGCACCACCCGAAAACATATCCAGCAGAGCCATCAGACCGCCTGCCGTCTGGTTATGTAATTCCGAAAGCGCATCCGGATTGATACCCGGAAGAACGATGAACGAACCGAACCGATATATCAACACAAACAAAAATGTGGTGACCAGACGGTTGCGGAGATCCTCAATCTTCCAGATATTCTTAATTGTTTCAATAAACTTACGCATAGTTGTTTAGAGTTTTACGATCTGTCCACCGGCTGCTGTAATAGCCTCCTCTGCTTTCTTGGAAAAAGCATTAGCCTCAACAGTCAAACGGGCTGTGAGCGTACCGTTACCCAAAATCTTAACGAGCATCGACTTGTTTACAAAGCCTGCCGCGCGAAGTTCTTGCAGACCAATCTTCTCAAGTTTCTTCGACTCTGCTAGCGACTGAAGCGTACTCAGATTGATTGCCTTATACTCCACACGGTTGATGTTCTTGAATCCGAACTTAGGCAGACGACGCTGCATAGGCATCTGACCACCCTCGAATCCTATCTTCTTTGAGTAACCGGAACGAGATTTGGCTCCTTTGTGTCCGCGGGTAGAAGTGCCGCCCAAACCGGAACCTGCACCACGACCTACACGTTTAGCGGTCTTTACCGAACCTGCTGCCGGAGTTAAATTATGTAATTCCATAAATCTTGTTTGTTTTTACGATTAGTCCAATACTTTTACCAAGTGCTTCACGTTATTAACCATACCTAATATTGCATCAGTTGCCTCATGCTCCACGATATGATTCATTTTCTTCAGACCAAGAGCCTCCATGGTCAGTTTCTGATTCTTCGTACACTTAATAGTGCTACGAACTTGCTGAATTTTAATCTTTGCCATAGTTATCGCTCTTTTTTAACCGTTAAACACCACACTTAAGCTTACACCACGATTCTGTGCCACCTCGCGTGCATCTCTTAACATACCGAGAGCAGCTATTGTTGCCTTGACCAAGTTGTGAGGATTGGAACTGCCTTTGGCTTTTGCCAACACGTCTGTCACACCTACCGACTCCAATACGGCACGCATAGCACCACCGGCTTTCACACCGGTACCCTGAGTGGCTGGCTGAAGATATACACGGGCACCTCCGAACTTGGCATACTGCTCATGAGGTATGGTGCCTTTCAAGACGGGTACTTGTATGAGATTCTTCTTGGCTGCCTCTGTCCCTTTCTGAATAGCAGCTTGAACCTCACCGGCCTTGCCAAGACCCCAACCTACGATACCAGCCCCGTTTCCTACTACCACGATGGCTGCAAATGTCATTGTACGTCCACCTTTCGTAACTTTGGTTACACGGTTGACGGCGACAAGGCGCTCCTTGAGCTCCAAGTCCTGCGTTGTTTTTACACGATTCATAATACAGTCCTGTGATTTTAGAATTTGAGACCTGCTTCGCGAGCAGCATCTGCTAATGATTTAACCCTGCCATGATACAGATAACCGTTGCGGTCAAATACAACTGCCTCCACGCCTGCTTTCTTTGCAGCCTCGGCAATCATCTTACCGACCTGTGCCGACTTCTCTGTCTTGGTCATCTTATCTTTAATACTCAACGATGATGCACTGGCAAGTGTCTTGCCCTCCAAATCGTTGATCACTTGAGCGTAAATTTGGCTGTTACTGCGGAATACAGTCAGACGCGGACGCTCAACTGTCCCCTTTACGTTCCTGCGTATAGAGGCCGTTATTCTCAGGCTTCTTGCGATTTTCTTAATCATAACTTTATTCCTTTCTTTTATTTAGCAGCCGACTTACCAGCCTTACGACGAACCACTTCACCTTGGAAGCGAATACCTTTACCCTTATATGGTTCGGGCTTGCGGAACGAACGAATCTTCGCACATATCTGACCTAACAACTGCTTGTCGGCAGACTCTAACATTACAAGAGGATTCTGGTTACGCTCCGACTTGGTTTCCACCTTGACCTCCTTAGGAAGACCTAAGAAAATTGGGTGAGTATAACCGAGAGAGAAGTTCAATACGTTAGGCTGCGCCAACTCTACACGATAACCCACACCTACCAGTTCGAGCACCTTCTTATATCCTTCACTAACCCCATATACCATATTGTGTATCAGTGCGCGATAAAGACCGTGCATCGAACGCATCTCTTTGTCATCGTTCGGACGGGTTACATGGCATACGCCACCTTCTGTTTCAACTTTGATTCGGGAATCTACTTTCTGCGAAAGTTCACCCTTCGGACCCTTTACGGTAACTACGTTGTCATCACTAACTGTTACGGTTACACCTGCAGGGATTGCGATAGGTAATTTACCAATTCTTGACATCTTCGTTCCTCCTACATTAATAAACATAACAAATAACTTCGCCACCTAACTTCTGACCAACAGCTTCCTTATTGGTCATCACACCCTTGCTGGTACTCAGAATGGCGATTCCCAAGCCGTTCAACACACGAGGCATCTCACGATAACCTACGTACTGACGAAGACCGGGAGTTGATACACGTTTCAAACTACGGATGGCGTTAACATGGTTAACGGGATCATACTTCAAGGCTATCTTGATAGTACCTTGAGGTCCGTCCTCCACAAACTTGTAAGACAGGATGTAACCCTTCTCAAACAAGATGCGGGTGATCTCTTTCTTCAGATTCGAAGCCGGAACTTCCACTACACGATGACCGGCTTTGATTGCATTTCTCAAACGAGTGAGATAATCTGCGATTGGATCTGTCATTTGTTTTTGGTTTTTAAATTAATCTCCACAGCGGAGACAATATTTAATTATTCTTTTTCTCATGCCTCGTGTAACGATGCCACAAAGGCATCGCACACTTGCATTTTCTCTGTTTACCAGCTCGCCTTCTTCACTCCCGGAATCAGACCTTTGGAAGCCATCTCACGGAACTGAATACGACTCAAACCGAATGCACGCATATAACCTTTCGGACGACCCGTAATCTTGCAACGGTTGTGCAAACGTACAGGACTGGCGTTCTTCGGAAGGTCTTGCAACTTCTGAGCTGCCTCATAGTCACCATTATTCACGGCTTTCTTGAGTTCAGCACGCTTTGCTGCATAACGGGCTACCAATTTTGCCCTCTTTACCTCACGGGCTTTCATTGATTCTTTTGCCATACTGATTCTTGTTTGATAAAGGTTACTTCTTGAAAGGCAGACCAAACTCGCGCAACAACGCAAAACCTTCGGCATCCGTCGGAGCTGTGGTTACAAACGTTATGTTCATACCCATCAGTTTGGTTATCGTATCAATGTTAATCTCCGGGAAGATAATCTGCTCGGTGATACCTAACGTATAGTTGCCACGACCGTCCATCTTGCTGTTGATACCGCGGAAGTCACGTATACGGGGTAAAGCCACGCGGACTAAACGCTCCAGAAATTCGTACATTCGCTCACCACGCAACGTCACACGCACGCCAATGGGCATCTTCTTACGAACCTTGAAATTGGCTATATCCTTCTTCGAAACAGTCGCTACAGCTTTCTGACCGGAAATTAACGTCATCTCCTGTTGAGCCACATCAATAATCTTCTTGTCAGCAACAGCATCTCCCAAACCCTGATTGAGTACAATCTTTGTCAGCTTTGGACACTGCATCACAGTCGTATAGCCAAATTCCTTCATCAGAATTGGCACAATGCGATCTTGATAATCTTGTTTTAAGCTTGCTGTATTCATAGTTAAATCTCCTTACCTGTTTTTTTACTTACTCGCACCAGTTTGCCGTCTTTTACCTGACGTCCGACACGGACGGGCTTGCCGTCCTCTACGGGATTGAGGTTAGAGATGTGGATAGGAGCCTCTTGTTTGACAATTCCTCCTTGAGGATTCTTCGCGTTGGGTTTGGTAGCCTTGCTAACCATATTGACACCCTCTACTATCGCACGCTGTTTATCAACCAGCATTTCCAGTACACGACCGGTCTTGCCCTTTGATGCACCTGCATTAACGTAAACAATGTCACCCTTCTTAATATGTAATTTTGCCATATCTGTAATGTAAATTAGTCGTTAGTCATACTCTTTAAAGTACTTCAGGTGCTAACGAAATGATTTTCATGTTAGTTTGGCGTAACTCACGGGCTACCGGACCAAAGATACGGCTGCCGCGAAGCTCGTTCTGATTCGTTATCAGCACACACGCGTTGTCATCAAAACGTATGTAACTGCCATCTGCACGACGAACCTCTTTCTTCACACGTACCACAATCGCACGGCTTACCGCACCGTCCTTTACTTCACTGCCGGGAATAACTCCCTTCACCGCAACAACTACCGTGTCGCCAAGGGTCGCATAACGCTTCTTAGTGCCACCAAGAACGCGAATTACCAGTGCCTCTTTTGCACCGCTGTTGTCTGCAACAGTCAGTCTTGATTCTTGCTGTACCATAATTATTTAGCCCTTTCAATGATTTGAGTTAAACGCCAACGTACTGTCTTGCTCAACGGACGAGTCTCCATTATGCGAACCGTATCACCTACGCCGCACTCGTTCTTCTCGTCATGAACATGGAACTTGCGTGTCTTATTCACAAATTTGCCATAGAGGGGGTGCTTCTCCTTCCACTTGACGGCTACCACAATGGTCTTGTCCATCTTGTTGGAAGTAACTACGCCCTGACGCTCTTTTCTAAGTTTTCTTTCCATTTCTGTCGAATTTTTACTTGGTTAATTCTCTTGCACGAAGCTCTGTTGCAAGGCGAGCGATTGTCTTACGAGCAACCTTTATCTGCAACGGATTATCGAGCGGCGAAATGCTGTGATTCAGTTTCAAGCGAGTCAATTGCTCCTTCTCAGTTGCTAAACGCTCCTGAATTTCAGCTGTAGTTAATTCTTTGATTTCTGCAGTTTTCATAATCCTTTTTTATACTAATTGGGTTGCGTCGTAATCGTGTCTTACGACAAATTTGGTTGTAATAGGAAGTTTCTGAGCTGCCAAGCGAAGCGCCTCTTTGGCTGTTTCGTATGGTACACCATCAATCTCAAAGATGATACGGCCAGGCTCCAACGGAACAACAAAGCCCTCAGGAGCACCCTTACCTTTACCCATACGGACATCCAATGGCTTCTTCGTAATAGGCTTATCGGGGAAAACACGTATCCATACCTGACCTTGACGCTGCATATAACGGGTCACCGCTACACGAGCTGCTTCGATTTGGCGACCTGTCAACCAAATGGCACCAAGACTCTTTATGCCAAACGAGCCAAATGCCAACTCATTGCCGCGCTGTGCGTTGCCTTTGATGCGGCCCTTTTGAGAACGGCGGAATTTAGTTTTCTTAGGTTGTAACATAACTGTAATCTACAAATCGGTTTAACATTAATCTTTTCTGCTACGACGGAAATCACCACGACGGTCATCACGACGCTCGCGACGGTCTCCACGACCACGACGGTCATCACGACGCTCACCACCGCGACCTAACTCCTGCTTCTGAGAGAAATTAGGAGCCAAATCCACTTTCCCGTACTTCTCACCACGGCAAATCCATACCTTGATACCAAGTATTCCGACCTTTGTGAGCGCGCCTGCATGGCAATAGTCAATATCCGCACGAAGTGTATGCAGAGGAGTACGACCCTCTTTGTACATCTCGCTGCGCGCAATCTCAGCACCGTTCAAACGACCGCTGATCTGCACCTTGATACCCTCGGCACCCATACGCATTGTCGATGCAATAGCCATCTTAATGGCACGACGATACGCAATCTTGCCTTCCAACTGACGGGCAATCTTAGTAGCCACGATGGTAGCATCCAATTCGGGACGCTTTACCTCGTGGATGTTGATTTGCACGTCTTGTTTGGTGATTTTTTTCAGTTCCTCTTTCAATTTGTCAACCTCTTGTCCACCCTTACCGATAATATAACCGGGGCGAGCAGTGCAGACAGTTACAGTCAC
>JAIKXR010000044.1 GCA_024683975.1 Paludibacteraceae bacterium | reverse complement strand
GTGGTTCCCTGCTCCGCGCATGTGGCGGATTTTGCGCGCGAGTACTTCTTCATCCGCATCTGGGCGGCACCGGCAACCCTCTGTATGATGGCTCTCAAAGGCTGGTTCATCGGTATGCAGGACACGGTCAGCACGATGGCTACCGACATAACAGTCAATCTGGTCAATATCCTCACCTCGTGCCTATTGGCGGTCTTCACACCGCTCGGCGTGATGGGTGTGGCATACGGAACACTCATCGCCCAGTTCACAGGGCTGATTCTCGGCGGCATTATCCTGCTCGTCAAGTACCGCCCCTTCCTCAAACCTGCCAAGAGAATCAAGGTCTCCACACGCCGCATGAACTTCGACCTCTTCGTGCGTTCGCTCTGTTTTCTCATCGTGTATGTCGGCTTTACGGGCATCGCCTCGCGGTACGGCGATGACGAGCTGGCGGTGGCTTCCATTCTGATGAAACTGATGCTGTTCTACTCGTTCTTCATTGACGGCTTCGCCTATGCCGGTCAGGCGCTGACGGGCAGGTTCTTCGGCGCATGCGACTTTCCGCAGGTCAGCCGTGTGGTGCGCCGTCTGTGGCTATGGGCGGCGGGAGTCGGACTGTTCTTCACCGGCCTGTACGCCATGGGCGGCAATCTCTGCCTGCAACTGATGACCGACGACCGCAATGTACTGCTGCTCTCGCAGGACTACCGCATCTGGCTCATCCTCATGCCTCTGCTCTCCACACCTGCCTTCACGTGGGACGGAATCTATGTGGGTGCGGCGGCAAGCCGACCCATACGTGATGCAATGATATGGGCGGCGGCGGGGTTTGTTGTGGCTTATTGCCTGCTCGGTAGCGTCTGGGGCATTGACGCGCTGTATTTCGCCTATATCGTGCATCTGATGGCACGCTCTATATATCTAACCGCTAAATGGAGAAAAGTCTATGATTCAGCAACCCGAACACCGCCCGTGGAAAGTCCTCAAGAGTGAAAATATCCTCAATATCGGTCCCTGGCTCAATGTGCGGCAGGAGACTGTCGAACTGCCCAACGGCAGACAGATTCCCACGTGGTTCATCCTCGAATACCCCGACTGGATTAACGTCATCGCCGAGACGAAAGACGGCAGACTGGTGATGATTGACCAGTACCGTCACGGTCTGGGCGTGACGAAGTACGAACTGGTGGCGGGCGTGATTGACAATGGCGAGACACCTTTACAGGCGGCGCAGCGCGAGCTGTTGGAGGAGACGGGCTTCGGAGGAGGCGAATGGGAGGCGTTTATGACGCTGTGTCCCAACACCAGCTGTCAGAGCAACCTCAGTTACACGTTTCTGGCGCGGGGTGTGGAACAAGTAACCGCACAGCACGAGGAGGAGACGGAGGACATCCGTGTCCACGTGATGGACAGAAAGGATGTCCGCGAGTTGCTCGAAGCGGGTGAGATTATCCAGGCACTCCACTCTGCCCCGCTTTGGAAATATTTCGCCACAATCTGAACATCCCAATCCGCTACCCTTGCGCTACCTTTGAACTACCCGACCAAGTCAATAGACATGTAAAAGTCGTTAGTGTAGTAACAAAAACATTATAACTTGTGTATATCAAAAAATATATCCTAACTTTGCGCCCGATTATTTTTTTGGAAAATAGTAATGACAAGTGAAGATCTAAGACAAATTATTAAGCACGGAGAAACAAGCCTTGTGCAATTCAAGGAAATGTTCTCTACTTCTGCCAAAATTGCGGATGAGATGATTGCCTTTGCCAACAGTAGAGGTGGTGTTATCATCTTTGGCGTGAAGGACAAAACGGGCGAAATAGTTGGTCTTAGTTTCGAGCAGGTTCAAGAACTATCGCGTGAAGTTGGCAACATTGCCAACGACCAAGTGCGCCCAACCATCTACTTACAGACAGAGGTGATTGAGATTGATACCAAGATGGTTCTCGTCGTTCACGTGCAAGAAGGTAAGGATAAACCCTACAAGAATCTTGCGGGCAATATATGGGTGAAGCAAGGAGCAGATAAACGCCGTGTAACGGATAATGCCGAGATACTAAGTCTCTTCCAACAATCCGGCACATACCATCCGGACGAGGCTGGTGTCAATGGCTCGTCATACAAAGACATTGACACACTTGCTCTTGATCGGTTCTTCGAGAATGTGTACCATAAACCCATTTCAGAGTTTGACATTCCCCAAGAGCAAGTTCTCCAGTCGTTACATATCATGGACGAACAAGGCAGACTGACTACTGCCGGAGTTTTGTTTTTCGGACGTCGTCCTCAGCAATTCTTCCCCGTCTTTGTCATCAAAGCCGTGTGGTTCTATGGCAATAGTATCGCGGGCACACAATATCGTGACAGCCGTGATATAGAAGGCACGATACCTGAAATGTATGAGCAGGGGTTAAGATGGTTGCAATCTTGTTTACGCAGAACACAGAATGGTCAATCTTTCAACTCAATAGGCAAACTGGAAATACCGGAAACAGTATTGGAAGAGTTGTTGCAAAATGCTTTGGTTCATCTGGATTTGCTCAAAACGGCTGCTATACGGCTACTGATATTCGATGACCGAGTTGAGATTATCAATCCGGGTAGCGTCGTCGGTGGACACACGATGGAAGAAGTGATGCATGGCAATTCCTTCCCGCGCAACCCTCTGATGGCTAATTTCTGTGCCAAGACGATGCCTTATCGTGGACTTGGTTCAGGTATCCCTCGTGTGCTAAAAGAGGATAGCGATGTGCAATTTGTGGACAACAAGGAGGGTAATCAGTTCACCGCCATCATTAAACGTCCGGTTATGTCCGAAGCTGATAATGCGACAACGGATGTCACTGTAAAAACAGCCGATAAAGATAAACAGCAGACCATTTATGAGCTAATCAAAAATAATGGCTCACGTGACCCATTAAATGAGCCATTAAATAAGCCATTAAACACGGAGCGCATCGCTTCCTTGTTGAATATCCCGTATTCTACGACCAAACGAATCATAAAAGAGTTGGAGCAGCAGGGACGAATTATTCGTATCGGTTCTAAAAAAACTGGTTATTGGGAGGCTATTGACGTTTTAAGAGTTGGAGTGTAGAAGCAGCAGATAGACAATATTTTATGGATGCAATAAAAAAACGCATTCCTGATTTGTATGAACAACAAATAAAAGAATTACTATATGTCCACCTTGTGCAAAGAGTATTAAAAAGACATTCATATCTTTCTTTGCGCGTAGATAATTTTTAACAATAGTTCGTTACTTTTTATCAATATATTTTGTGATTTTAAGTTGCATTTGCAGTGAAATCAAGAAGTTCTTTGACAATTTTAGTATTTATTCGTTGATTCGGGAAAATCCCGGATTGTGATAAAATTCGCCGTATCAGAAACTGACTCGATATCAATTTTTTAAACTCTCCGATAGACAGGTTGAGGTGGAGTTGTTTGATTATCAGTTTAGCCACATTGACGCTTGCAAATGATGCATTAATAGCAAATCCGAGTTTGTCAGTGTGTCT
>JAIKXR010000167.1 GCA_024683975.1 Paludibacteraceae bacterium | reverse complement strand
TAATCAGATGAGATAGTTTGTTTTTTTACTAAACCTCCTGCAAAAACAGCAGAAGATACTGTCAGGACCATGAAAATAAGTCCTGCAAGTTCGAATCTCTGTTTCATAAAATTGAAATTTTAATTTTGAATGTTTGTTATTTTAAAATACCATCCTCTACGAGGTGTTGTCTTAATTGCGATACAAAAACACAAACAGTCGTTCTGCAAACGACTTGAGAATTTGTTCGAGTATAGATACTTGTCAAAATTCTCTTTTCTTTCATGGATATGTATTTGGTATACTCGCCATTTTTTTGGAAAAAGGCATCAAAATACGCTTTATTTACTTCATATCCTCTTTGTTTCATGTAGAAGACAGGGTCTATCCTCTTGTTAGGGCTGTCCGGCCAACTAACATCCGTAAAAAGAACGGCATAAACAGCTTGTTTGCCGGCTTCTTCGTATGCGTCTGCTGCATTTCGTCCACGCCCTTCCAAACGAAGAGTATATGAACCGTCCAACTCGCTTGCGATACACACGGGTTCCGACTTTGAGTATGCGATTGTTTTATGTGTGCTGCACGAACTAAAAAACACAACCATCAACAATACACTCAATTGGCAAAATAACTTGTTCATATTTTAATAATAACTATTAGTTTTGCCTACTCGTTTATGGATTTTCGGCATTCTCCTTTTGTTATATTTTCTGCCTTTTATGCTATCCAGATCAGACTATCGAGATGCTATGCCCGCCTACTGGTTTAATTTATGCCATCGCTCTACCTGCATCGGAGTTAACAAGCCTTCCATCTCTGCCTCTGCCAAGTTTTCTGTTGTAGCACTAATAACTTCGAAATCACTGGTTTTAAGAGCATTCTCATACGCATCAAGCACCTCGTCGTAATAGGCTTCGTTACTTTGAGTTTCTTCTGCAGCAACTTCCTCAACTACGGCTTCTTCACCTTGTGTTTTGGAAGTTTGCGCGCTCTTGGAGCAACTTGTCCATGCTAATGCAATCATTGCAAAAGCAGATAAAAATAACAACTTTTTCATTGTAGTAAATTTTGATAGGTTAATATAAACATTGTCCACTATTTACGAGGTGGAATGGAATAATTTTTAAACTTTGCAGCGACATATCGCACGTTGGTGTACCACTTCGTTGTGAAGTGTTTTGCAAAAGTACAGCAAAGAAAGAATAGGGCGCAAAGGTCTTTCCTATGCGCCCTAATTAGCCTTAAAATAATTCGATGGATTACTATTCTATTCTGATTCCCTGAAAGGAAAATCTTTATACAATGTATTCAAACGCGTATAATCGCGTGTGTATATAACAGAATAATGCCCATGCAACTGATTCTCGTACTGCGGATGGGTCTGAATAAGTTTCTCGCGATAGTTGAACATTGCCGAAGCATAACGGTTAGTCATATCAAAAGCCTCTTCAAAACATTTTTCTTGCATGTTCATAATAGAATCGGCATACAAGCGATACATAGCACTATATTGCCTTTCCGCTTTGTTCTTCAGGTTCAACCAAACAGAATCAGTCCCGGATTGTGCAGGAACAATGACGACGACAGTATCTGTCTGCGTTTCAACAGTGTGCGTTGTTTCCGCCGGATGCGGGATAAAGAGAATGACAAGCGTTATGATTATTGCCGAAGCAAGTATGAGCGGCAGCAGCCACCTCATCCGCCAATAACGACGGAGTGCCGAACGGACCTGACGAACAGAAGTGTATTTGCGGGAACCAGAAGAAAGACAGCGACGGATAGCCGGTCCGGCAGAATGCGGGAATAGGAGCGCAAGCATTTTACCCAGTGCATAGATATCCCGTTCTGGCAGCAAGACATCCGCCGACAGTTGTTCGGGAACGCTGATGGATGGCGAAGCACCGATATTCTTGGCTATGTATGCCTCATTATCGGCAAAGCCGAAATCAATCAGCCGCAAGTGATTGCCGGAATCCGTAACAAGGACATTGCTTGGCTTCAAATCACCGTGTACAATCTGCCGTTCATGCAGGAAAATAAGAGCTTCCAACAGTTCTTCCGCTACGCGCCGACGTTCTGCGAAAGAGGTTTCCTCCGCCAGAAACCGGTCTAACGGGCGACCGTGGACGTACTCCATAAGGATGGCACGCCCTAACTGTGAATCATCCACCATGGCTATCGTCTGAACCACATAAACCGAATCCAAACGATGCATGATCTCAAACTCGCGCTCCAACAGCAACCGGTTGCGAGTAAGTTCACCTTCCGTGGGTTTGGCAGCCTTCAGCACCACCCACTTACCGCCCATCCGGACACGGTAAACCAAATTGTGTCCGGAATCGGACAACAACTCATAATCCGTGAGGGGTTCAACCCCTAATTCATGCGGGCTGAGCGGACGAACCGGACCAGATGTAAACGACTCAGTATACATTTGCGATGCAAAAGTACAAATAAAATTGCGTATATTCAAATAATTTCATAACTTTGCGCAAATTTTTGAATCATGGAGACCTCATATTCATCAAACAGTATTGCTATCAGCCAGTTGAAGAAGGCGGTTGAAGTACGCTTCGGGCGTATTCCGGCTACGCCTGCCGATTTCGGAGAGTTGAGTATTGCTATCTTACGAATCACCGATGAACGCATCAGCGCGGATACATTAAGCCGTGTATGGGGATACAAGAAAGGATACTCCTCTGTCCGGCAGACTACTGTACGCGTGTTGGAGCATTATGCGAAAGCAAACGAAGAATCGGATTTCATCCATAGTGTCGCTATTTATGCAGATGAATGTCAAAAAGGCGACCGCGTGCGCATCGCATGGCTTCCGAACCGCGTCTGTGTGCTGAGTTATACGGGCGACTACCGATGGCGCGTGGAAGAAAGTATCAACAGCAAACTGCAAGTTGGAAACACATTCTATTGCCGTACCATTGCACAAGGAGAAGAACTAATCGTGGATCACTTAGAGACGGAAAATGGCATCTATGAAGGCTTCCGAATGGGGAATAAAAACGGACTTACCATGGTGGAGAAACTATGACAGACATACCAATCCGGCTACGGTGCGGGGTAATACGCAAGTTCCCGCCGCTCGTTTTGTCAGGCAGACGGGAGAACGATGAAAGGCACTTCATGCGAAGTGCCTTTCATCGTTCTATAGCGGCGGGAAACAGCCCCGCCAGGCAAAACTTTTAGTCGATACGACGGCCTTGGGCTGTATAGCGGATGCCGTTACGCTCAATGTAGAGAATGCCGTTGTCTATGTATTTGCGGGCAGGGGTGTCAGAGTTCTGCAACTGTCCGTCGCCTGTCACCTGCAATTCGGCTACCGTCTCTCCTTCTGTCACGATGCGGATGCGCTGGGCGTTCAGGGGCGTTTCGCTGCGGAAGACACCGCGATAAGCGCGGACGGGTGTTCCGCTTGTGGTGTTCGGGTAGTAGAGCATGTTGTTTTTCAAACCGATATATGTGTTCCCGTTGGTTGAACCCGTCAGCACACCCGTGCGCAATGTGCCGACCATATAAATGCTGCCGCGACCCGAATTGTCGTTGTAACCCGTCAGAGTCGTTATATCGCCTGTATCCGCATCGGTATTGACGGTTATGTTGACGAATGTGAGTGATGATTTGGCTGCAAGCTTGGCGTTGGCATTGACCACGTAGCCTTTGCCTGCTTCTATCCGTGTCGCACGGACAAAATAGCTTTCCAGTTCGTCAGTTCCACCCATTGCCGCATAACTGAACTCATAAACCGACCCGTACAAGCCGAGCGCTATCATCAAGCCCTTGCTGACATTGAACGGCAGACACAGTGTCGCCCACTTGCCTTGTGTGAACTGACGGTTGAGGGTGGCGGTGGTCACCTTATAGCCGTTGTAGTCCTCTGCGAAGTGGTCGTAATACTCGCTGCTTTCGTTCTCCTGAAGAACTATATTGTGATAGCGCACACGGAGCGTGAAGGTAACAACGGAGTCGCAACCATCGATGCTCTTCAAAGTGGCGGTCTGTGTACCCGCTTCGTCGAAGATCTTGCTTTCCCACATATAGGGCAGGTCGTCCTCGTCAATGGTAATACCGTCGGTTGTTTCGATGCTGCATTGTGCTATCGGAGCAAAGACGGCGGTCAGAACGGTGTCCTGTGTAAGGGTCAGGGAGCGGGGGTTATCGGTGTTGCCGTCAGACCATGAGACGAACTCATAGCTCTTCGACGCATCGGCGCGGAAGGAGAGTGTCAGGTCGTCACAATTGGCCGGTGCGTGGGTAACCGTTACCGAGCCCTGTGTCAGGTCGGTTGATGTGACAGAATAGTCGGGCAGGATGGTCTCTTCCACGCGGTCCTCTTTCACGTTCAACGCAGCCATATAGGCTTCCTTGCTGCCGCAGGGGACATAGAACATGCAGTTGTTACCGCCTCCGAAGGGTGCGCTACCGAATTCGGGTACCGCGCACTTGAATGTGGCAGAGGTCATATTGGTGCAGCCGTGGAAAGCGTACTTGCCTACAGTGGTCACACCCTTGGGTATGGTAACCGATGCCAGCGCGGCGCAATACTGGAAGGCGCTCTCGCCGATAGCAGTAACGGTGGCGGGCACAGTGACATCCTTCAGTGCTTCGCAGTTGAAGAACGTCGCATCCGCGATTTCCGTCAGTCCGCGGCTCAAGGCAACAGACACCAGATTATTGCACTTGTAGAACGTCTTTGCGCCGATGCTGGTTACGTTGTCGCTCATCGTGACAGTCTTCAGGGCGGTGCAGCCCGAGAACGCCTGCTCACCGATGGCGGTAACGCTGTTCGGAAGGTGGGCATCAGTGAGACTGATACAGCCATAGAACGCCTGATAACGGACTTCGCCGATGTTCTCTCCGAAGGTGACAGTTGCCAAGTCAGCACAGTTGAAGAACGCGAGGTCACCGATGTACTGCGCGCTGTTCGGTATAACGACCGATGTCAGACGGCTGCAACTGAAGAACGCCTGTTTCTCTATGGCTGTCACGCCTTCGGGGATGTCAATCGCTGTCAGTGCGGAGCAGTTCTTGAAGGCGTATTCGCCGATGGAGGTCACGTTGCTGCTCATGGCTACGGAAGCGAGACTGTAGCAGTCGTGGAACGCCTGATAGCCGATGGCGGTAACGCTATTGGGTATCTCGATAGCGGTCAGGCCGGTGCAGCCGTAGAATGCGCCGAGACCTATATTGGTCAGTCCGTCGGGCAGGATGACGCTCGTAATGGAAGCGGCATAATCCTTCCACGGCACGTAGGAGTAGGTCTTCCATTTATCCATTGCGCCTGTACCGCTGATGGTGAGTACGCCGTGGCAGTCCAGTTCCCACGTGAGGTTGTCGCCGCAGGTGCCGGAAGCAACCGTCTCACAGGCAGCAGACTCAAATTCCGCAGTGAGGGTGATGTCCTGTGTGAGTGTCAGTGTGCGCGGGTTGTCCGTATTGCCGTCTGACCACTGCTTGAACTGCCATCCTTCTGCTGCATCGGCTTGGAAGGCGAGCGTCAGGTCGTCGCAGGAAACAGGTTCCTGAGTGAGCGTAACCGTGCCTTGTGTCTCATCGCTTGAGGTGACTGAATAGACAAATGGTATAATCTTTTCCTCCACACGTTCGGTATTCACGTTCAACGCCTCCTTGTAGGCATCTTTGCTGCCGCAAGGCACGTAGAACGTACAAGGTGTCTCGAAGAAGGCAGCTTTCCCTATGGCAGGCGGTGTTACCGTTCTGAATGTGGCAGAAGTCATTGCAGAGCAGTTGCGGAAGGCGTAATCGCCGAGAGCGGTGACAGTGGCAGGTATATCCACAGAGAAGAGAACGGTGCACCCGTAGAAGGCTTCCACTCCGATGCCGGTAATGCGGTCGCCCAGTACAGCGGTCGTCATAGCGGCACATTCATAGAAAGCGCCCTTGCCTATCTCGGCGGCACTGTTTTCAATAACCAGTGAAGCAATGCTGCTGCAACGGTAGAAAGCGAAGTCGCCGATAGCGGTCACGGTAGCAGGTATGGTGACATCGGTCAGGCTTGTGCAGTTGCGGAACGCCTCCTCCTGGATTTCCGTCAGACCGCTGCCGAGTGTAAGGGTGGTCAGTGCGGAGCAGTCGTAGAAGGCGCATTTGTTGATGCTCGTCACCTTGTCAGGGATAGCGATGGCGGTCAGGCCGGTGCATTTCCTGAAGGCGTGGTTGCCGATGACGGTCACGTTGTCAGGTATGTTGATATTGGTCAGGCTGGCGCAGTTGTAGAACGCATAGCTGCGGATGAAGGAGACGCTCTGCGGCAGAACGATGTTTTCGAGGCTGGTGCAGCCGTTGAACGTGTTGCTCTCGATGCCCTTCACGCCTTCCGGGATATTGATAGCGGTGAGGTTAGTGCAATTCTTGAATGCCGCCAGACCAATCTTGGTGATGCCGTCGGGCAGGATGACGGTGGTAATCTGCTGTTTGTAGTCCTCCCACGGCGTGGCAATGCCGTTCCAGTCCGCCATTGCGCCTGTTCCACTGACGGTCAGCACGCCTTCGCATGAGAGTTCCCACGTGAGGTTGTCACCTTTTGCGCCGCATGTGCCGGAAGCAAGGAGGCAAGGTCCGCAAGGTTCCTGGCTCGGTATCGCCTGTACATTTGTGAACTCCTTCCAACCATCTGCCTCCTTGTAGGCCTCTTTAGCCTCACATGGCACATAAAGAGGAATGGATTTATCAACTGATACAAAAGCATCATTATCAAGCAAGACAGGTGGAGTGGGTGCTTCGGAAATAATATATTCTATCACTCGCATATCACAAAAAGCCCTTTGTCCTATACCTGTCAGTCCCTGACCAAGGTGCAGAAACTTTGCCTGTTGAGCAGAATAGAATGCCTCACCGCCGATTGTTGTAACAGAGTTTGGAATAGTGATAGAGGTCAACTTGTAGCATACATAGAAAGACATCACTCCGATAGAAAGCACGCCTTCAGGTATATCAACAGATGTTATATCCGCGTAGTAGAAAGCAAGATCTTCTATTGCAGTAACCGTATTGGGGATAGAATACGTTGCCTCATGTTTACTCATCGGATAAGTATGTAACAGCGTTTTTTCTTTGTTAAAGAGAACGCCATTTTCTATGGTATAATATTGATTATCTTCATCAACAGATATATTAATCTCCGGACAGTGCCTAAATGCTCCCCTCTTAATAAGGCTCACACTACGCGGAACATTTATATCTCCGAGCGAAAGACAATGATGGAATGCCGACTCACCAATACTTGTTACAGTATTAGGTATAGTAATAGCTGTAAGATTCTCACAATCATTAAAAGCATAATCTCCTATTGACGTTATCCCCTCTTCAATGACAACAGTTACAATTTTAGTACGATAAGAATCATACCATGGTGCTCTCGTCTCTTCCGAGTAATCGTAATCCGCCATTGCGCCTGTGCCGCTGACGGTCAGTACGCCTTCGCAGGTGAGTTCCCATGTGAGGTGTGTGCCGTCACCCTTTGCACCGCAGGTGCCGGAAGCGAGGATGCAAGGTTCAGGGTCGGAGGAGGTAGTAAGGTCGGAAACCAAGCGGACGGCGAAGCCCCAACTGCGTTCATCGTAGTTATGCCGCAGGTACACTTGGCTGGTGTTGAAGTCCAGGTAGTAGGCGCGGGTGCCATAGGACGTAGTAGAGGAGGACCAATAGAGGCCGAATGAAGTCGTATTGTTGCTGTAGGCAGTAATGAAGCGGGTGCCCGAAGCGGGGAGGAACACCGCGCCACTCGTCGCCATCGCATCCCAAGTACCCGAAGGACCCGACACGAAAGCGTTGTCATTATAATGATTGCTGCCGCTTTGGTAATAGCCACTGCCCTGCCATGACAAACCGTTCTCCGCGCTGGCAATGAATGTCACACCCGAAGGGGCCTGCCATCCGTCAGGAAGGATAATTGCCCCCGGCACGCCGTTCACTTTCCCCAATCCGAACAGATTCTCCGCATTCGAGCGATCGTGGAACAGATACACCCACTCGTCACATGTCAGGGTGCGCCAAGTTCCCGGAGCATCGTTGCCTATTTGGTTATACACGCCCCAATCCGCATTCGCGTAGTTGCCCGTGAGGTCGTTCTCATAACTGCCGCCTGGGTAGTAGTCCGAATTGGTTTGGCTTGTGGACCACGGCTGATATTCTGTCGCGCCGCTGTCCCAGCCGCTTGTACCAAATCCGAATAGGTCAATCCATCCTTCGTATGTGCTGCTGATGTTCTTGTTGTCTTCGCCCACGTAGTCCCACTGGTGTTCCGCGAAACGCCATGTGCCCTGTAGGGTCTTGCCGTCGGCGCATTGGTGTGTGCCGAGAGCGGCGTTGTACTGCAAGTTGCCCGGGGAGAAGGTTACTTGCTGCGTTGCGCTGACACTGAACTTGCCGATGCCGTTGGCGGCAGACATCAGTCCCGAACTTGCCATCAAGGCAATCAAAAGGGTAAGTAATTGTTTTTTCATATTGTGTTATGTATTTAAAGTTACTGATTTGTTATTTCCCAATGACCGCCTTTGTCGGGTCCGATGCGGCGGATGAGGCCTTGTTCGCGAAGGTTCTTTATATGCTTATCTATTCCTCGCGGATTCTTTCCTAACTGTTCTGCTATTTTGTCAAGAGTGATGTCTGGATTACTTGCTATAATCTCCATTACGATTTTCAGCGTACCTTTAAGCGTACTTTTCTCCCTAGTCTTTTCCATAGTTTTTTTCGTGTTCTTTTCCATAGTTTTCAGCGTACTTTCCGTATGGTTTTCAGGCGATTGCTCTGCTTTCAGGCCACTTTTCTCCCTACTTTTCAGCGTACTTTTTTCCCTAGTTTTCAGCGTACTTTTTTCCCTACTTTTCTGTTCACTTTTTCCCGAACTTTCCGTCTGGGTTTTGTAGTAGAACACCGTCCATATTCCGGCACCGTCAAAACGCCATTCGGGGACAGGACATCCGTAATCGGTGCAATAGGACTGAACACGCTCTATACCTTGTCCCCACGCCTCCACTTCACCGGCACGGAAGAAGGTGGCAGCAATGTGCGGATTCTCCACCCTGACGACGTCTCCGTTATCCGCAATGCCGATGTAGAGCGTACCGCCTTGCGCATTAGCAAAGCCGCAGATTTCCTTCAGAAAATCATCGCGCCATATCTGCTTGTATTCCACCGATTGTGTTTCCATAGGGTCTAAGATGGCTATGCCATTGCTTGGACAGTGTTGCTTATACGCATTTGGGCGGCAAAGATATGAAAGAAAAATGACGTAGGCAAAGGGAAGGGCATTTTTTTTTCTGTCATTTTTAATAGTTTGTTTGTTCTCAAAACGCGAGGCGCATGCCACCATACCATATATAAGGATTGTCAGAAAAGAAATAACAACTTGCGAAACTATTGAATAACAGTAACAAACAGAAAATTACGCAGGATGGTTCATATATGCAAGAAAAGCACTACTTTTGCGAGCGTAATGGTATATTTTACGAAAAAACTGAGAAAGAAGATATATACAAGACTATAATGTCAGTTACACATACTGGGAAATAACAGAGGTGGCATAATAATTGCAGATATAAGAAAAATACAAAAGACAATGCGTTTAAGAATATTGATAATATGTTGTCTGGCGGGTTGTTGCGGCGTGACAGCGGGCAACGGCAAGATGTATCATACGGCGGCGTATCAGGCAGATATACACTCGTTGCAAATGCTTTATGTGACCGAACAGCAACCGCTGCAGCGTCCATACCTTGTACTCAATACAAGCACGGGAATGTTAGCTGAAGGTGATGAAAACACGTTGATAATCAGTTTTGACTGTATGACTCACGATATTAAGCAATACTCATATACTGTTTATCATCTGAATGCCGACTACCGGCAAAGTGACCTGCAGACAACTGATTACCTGAAAGGGTTTACAACGGCAGATATAACTGATTATGAATTGAGTAACCTTACTCAACGCGATTATACACACTATTGGTTCACGTTCCCCAACAGCGATATGCAACTGACAAGGAGCGGTAATTACGTGATACATATTTATGAAGACGGAGACCGTGAAAAAACAGTGGCTGATGTGTGTGTGTCGGTGGTTGAGCCGTTGGTTAATATAGACGCGCAAGTACACGCCAATACGTCAAAAGAAATCAACGGGCGTTATCAACAACTTGACATAGACCTTGATATGAAGCACTTGTCAGCCTTCAATCCCGACGAAATATCGTTAGTCGTTCAGCAGAACGGTCGTTGGGACAATGCGGTGACAATGAACCGTCCGACTTACGTAGAGTCGCAGAGATTAAGATATATGAACAGTGATGAGTTGGTGTTTGAAGGCGGCAATGAATATAGGCATTTTGATACATATTCTGTGTATTATGCCGGCTATAACGTCAATCGCATACGTTTTGAACGGCCTGAGTATCATGCGCTGTTAGAGGTGGATGAGAACAGGGGTGTGGTTAGCGGAATAACGGACAAGACAGGTTCGCCATATTTGCAACAGTATGACGCTGACGGTCAGTGGCTGGTGAACGTTGAGCAGTCTGATTATGACAATACTGATGCAGAATATATGTGGGTGCATTGGATGTTGCCTGTGTCTGAGCCGTTTTTTGACGGGTCGGTGTATATCGGA
>JAIKXR010000139.1 GCA_024683975.1 Paludibacteraceae bacterium | reverse complement strand
TGCTGATTCTCAATAATGATGACAGACAAGTCTTCAATCGGTCGTGTGACCGGTTGGGGCAAATCCTCTCGTTCTATGACCAACTGCTTCAAGTGAAGCGAGAGTTTGCACGGTTTGGAGAAAAAGAGTGTCTGTTTCAGCATTGCTTGAATGTTATTTTGCCTGTATCGGATATTTCAAAGTCCTGTCTCTGAACGAGGGCGTTAAATTGAGTATGAGTTAGCATCCTACGCCCTGCAATAGGTTCATCAAACATATAAGGTCCATTTATTTGATGTAGTTCACCACTTGGTCGAGCCTCTTGGTGATAATTCATTTTTATTTGGATACCACCCGATAATGCCAAGCCTACTATCTTAAACAAATGTTTAACCAAATCTTGTTGAGATAATCTTTTTAGTTCTTCTGGCGTCTTCTCGTAGAGCAGCACCAAATCTCCTACTTTTAGAGAATTGATTAAGTGCCAACCATTCTCATCCGTTAATGGAACAATAGATTGTTTGCTATTGAAGAGTTTAGCTGCATCCAAATTGCTAACAACCTTGAAATTTCGTTGTGAGATATTCTCTCCCTCATAAATCGCCACCAAATAGTTGGTCTCATTCTTAACATGGTATTGGCGTTTATACTCATATTTTGAAATATCTCGTTGCATACGAATGTGCATAGGGTTCTGTACCCTATCTTGAATTACCCTTACTTTCTTTATCGCAATTCTCTTTTCTTCGTTCATCCAGATTGGTCCGTTCTCCAATGCTTTTGCTATGCTTCCATACAGATTGACAGCATCTTGCACTTTCTGTCGCACAACAGGGTCAACGATGTTTTCGACTTTCAAACGTGAATCATCTATTGCCATACGAAGCACATATTTTATTTGACCCTCTTGCTTGATAGCACCATATTGTGTGTCCATGTGCAAAACACCACGAGCCGTGTCGCCTATTGCATATCGTGGATTGCCTTGTTTGTCGCGTATGATGTGTCCCTGACTGTCGCGCAGTTTCTTGCGTGTCTGTTTGCCCATCGGATTGGCTGTATAGTGGGCGACAAGAATCTCCCTCTCAATATTCTTTATATCCTCCGTGAATGTCTGCCACGGTTTGGCGATATATTGTCCGCTGTTATGATAGCGGTTCTCCTCGTCAGCATGATACCATGCAGACAGTTCGTCATACTCCCGCTTGCCCATGCAGGCAATAGTGATGGCATCAATGCAGTGGTGCACATGGTTCTCGCGGTTCTTCTTTTCGTATGCGGACTGTATGCCCCAAATCTTGCGGAACGCCGCTGTCATTGTTCCTTTCACAACATTCACACGGTTGAACAGACTGAGCAGATAGAGCCTTCCATAACGGCTGATGACCGAAATATCCGTACCCTGTCTGCGAGTGAAGCCCTGCACATCTTTTTCCTCGATAATGAAAGAGTTGTACTTGTTCTTCCAAAAGTCACACTGCATCTCCAACAAATGCCGTTTGGTAATGACACGGTCTTTTGCGTCTTTGGAACTCAAACCCGAAGTAGAACCTTTCATACGGCGAAGTTGTTTGCCTAAGTCCTCGTATTTCTGTTTCCACTCCTCAATGTTGGCTTGAACGATGGCTTGCTGTTGTTCCGACAACTGCGACGGCAGGCGGTTCTTCTTTATCTCCCTGTTGAACTTGGCATCGCAAATTGTGAGGTTCTCCCGTGTAGTGTCTCCTCCCATACTGCGCGGCACGGTATGCTCAATATCAAACTCCGTTCCGTTAAACAAGGCTGCAAGTGATATACTCTTTCCTATATAGACACACTTCCCGCCTTGGTCTTTCCATAGCAAGTATTTGAGAATATCATCATCGCTTGGGTTCGGGACAATATCTTTGATTGCCTCTACAGCCTCTTCACGTTCCTTGCGCAATGCCGCCTGATATTGCCTCAATGCCGCCCGGCGGTTGGCATCGTTCAGTTCGCGGGCGAACTCAATATGTATGATGGTGTTCTCATCAATGGTGCCGTCTTTCAGCAGTTGGTTCACCACTGCTTTCATGCGGAAGAGCGAGCGCATCGCCATCGGATTCTTGAGTGCGGAGATTCGGGGCGAGTCCAACTGATACACACCTTCTTCCGTCTTGTGTTCTACCTTGCGGTATTCCTCTATCATAGACGGATGATAGAGTTTCTGTATGTCTTTGTCCGACAGATTGTAGTGTGTCTTCCACTTGTTGTCAAGAGCCTGCTTCCGTTCTTCACGTGTCATCGTGGGCTTGCCGTCTTTGTCCGTCGGGATGGTGAGATAGTCCTCTATATCGGTCTTCAGATATGCATCTACTTCACCGCCAAAGTCCGTATCAAACGGATAGTCTTTGGTAAGGTCGCGCAGTTTGGCGACAAGCGTGGCATTCGGGTAAATCATTCCGTGGTCACGCATGAGCGGCACGATGTTCTCCATCGCTTTCAGCGACAGTGAGGCATAGCCTTGCGGCAAGCGCATTTGTGCAAGTTTGTCGGCTTGCTCATCCGTCAGATTATAATGTTTGACGCCCCATTCACGGAGTTTCACATCATCCGTAAAGAAGTCCAACGCGTGCCAGACAGTGTCAACCTTATCGCGGTTCTTCAGTATTTCTACGCCAAATATCTCTTTGAGTTGCGCGCTAACGGGGCAGCCCGCCACATTCGTGTCAAGATAGTAGTTGAAACGGAAAGGTTTGTCTTCCGCCGACTTGTAGTAGCAGTATTTGCCTTTGCCCGCCAAAGTTTTGGCAATGTCTTCAAAATGGAAGTTGGCTTTTGATTTGCGATACCACAACGGCAGAATCTTGTTTATTTCCTCATCGGTAAGCATACGCAATCCGTTATCCGCAGGGGTCTGCACCTTGATATTACGGATGAAACTCCACATACGGAACTCCTCAAACAGCGGGTGCGAAACAGGCGCACAGTGCTTGGAAGGCTCAAACGGGCATTTGGCTACTCCGCGACGCTGGCTCTTCAACGGACGCTGCTCAAAAATCACTTTGCGCAGTTCATTTACCAATGCCTCGCCCAAATGCTGCTTCTTGCATATTGCGTCAAACTCTTTTTCGTAATGCTCTTTGCGGTCGGTGTAGCAACTGCGGATCCGCTCGCCGCGTTGGTAGAGCTGATAGAAATACTGGCAGAGATACTCGCAACCGGCATCCTGTATCTTCTGTGTCAGGTCTTTTATACCCTCTTTTACCTTGCCGGTCTCCGAGTTTTTGTCATCGGTCTGGTCTTTGCGGTTGCTGAGGAAGCCACGATGCTGGGTTATGTGATACAAGGCGCGCCCAAGCAGGTAGCGGTCGCTGCGGTTCTCCAGGTCTAATTCGCGTTCGATGCATTGACACCGTGCGTCATAGGGATTGATGCCTTTATTTTCATCCGTTCGCTGCCAGCGCATAAAGTTCTCGTTGCCAAGTGGATATATGCCCTCCACACGCCAAGCATGAAGTTCTTCGGAGGAAAGCGGTGGGCACAATCCGGCATTGCTCAACACTGCCAATACGCGGATTTTACGCACTTTTCTACGCCAGTAAATTTTGCGCAGACTGCGGTGTTCCGTTCTTTCGGCGGCACGCGACTTCTCGACAGTGCCTTTCTCTATATTGACACCTTCCTGAAAGATGTGGACACCTTTGTCAATCAGTTCATATCCGCCGTAAGGCAGACGGTCAACGACAGCCCAGCCCAATGAGTTGGTGCCGGTATCAAGACCAAGAATACGCTGTTTGCCAGTATTTTCCATAATTATCTTGATTAAATTTTCAATTACTATTTGGTGGTTAGATAAAAACGCACTACTTTTGCGGCGTGAAACAAGTTTCTCTTCTTCAAGCTTGTCACAATAAGGCCATCATGGCCGAAGGGTAAAACCTAATGTCCTGCTTCGGCGGGACTGTTTTTTTCCGCTTGCAAAGATACTGTCTTTAACTGATACAACAAGAACGTAAGCAGTTGCGTCTTTTGACAAACTCTCTAACAGCAATGCCTGATTCTTGATTTTCGCCTCAATAATCTCCTTCCATATTCTCTTGACAAGCGGTTGCGAGGCATTCATCTGGTATTTGTATGATTCCTGCTGTGTCTCGTTTCTTTCCAACGGTACAAGTTGTATTGACGGCATAAAATGACTGTCGCAGAATATGACCGCCACATTGTTGTCAGCCAACTCATTGAGCAGTGGAATAGTAACTATCACCTGCTGGTTCTCAATGATGACAACCGACAAGTCCTCAATCGGCCGTGTGACCGGTTCGGCAAATCATCCCGTTCTATGACCAACTGCTTCAAGCGAAGCGAGAGTTTGCACGGCTTGGAGAAAAAGAGTGTCTGTTTCAGCATTGCTTGAATGTTACGAACTCTTTCTGCGTATTGTATAGTCGGTTCATATAGCGGTATATTTTCAAAAGCCGGCAAAGTTGGATTAAGGAGCGGCTACGGATAGACAACTTTTTTTAGTGCCTTCCGCAACCGCTGCCGTTTTTATATGTCAGACGCTATATGCGTTATCTCACTTCCGCGCCCTGTATGTCGTACTGTCCGCCTTCGGGGGTGAGGATGTACATCCTGCCGTTGCGCATCACCTTGCGCACCCGTGTGTCGCGGATGCCGTCTGTCTCCTTATTATCCGTGGCGGTACCCGGTGTCTTGAAGGATCCGTCTTTTGTGCCAAGCACATTGCTGTCCGCGTCTTTCGCGGTGATGGTGAACTTGTATCCGGTATCAGACGACAGTCCGGTAACTGTATATCTAAATCCCTCCGCTTGCATGCCGTCCGGCGCGTTGTTGCGGTCGGGGGCGGTGAAATCTATGGAAAGCAGCTGTCCCTTGCCGTTGAAAGTGAGCGTGCAGATGATGTTGCCATCTGTGTCACTGATGACCAGTTCGTAAACAACCGCCTCGGGAACTGCGGGCCAGGTTATATCTACTGCCGTTGGCGATGGGGTGACTTGCACTTCATCCGTCTCAGCGGATTCCGAGCCGATTTTGCGTACGTCGAACTGACCCCAGATTTCGTGGTTGGCGTAGTCGTCAAAGCAGTCAGCAGGGACGTAAACGATGGTGCTGGCCGCCAGTCCGTTAAATGTGTTGTATCCTGTCGAAGGCGTGGTCATACTGTGGCAGGTGATGGTTTGTATGGCTGCGCAGTTGTAGAACGCATAATCCCCTATGCTTTTCACTTTATTGCCGATGGTCACTTTGGTCAATGCGGTACAATAATTGAATGTGCTTGCCTCGATGCTTCTCACGCTGTTCGGAATATCAATGGCTGTCAGGCTTGTGCAGTTGGTGAAAGCCTCTTGTCCGATGCTTGTCACGCT
>JAIKXR010000061.1 GCA_024683975.1 Paludibacteraceae bacterium | reverse complement strand
TTATTTTTAATAAATTAAGTCCGTTTTTAACGGAGTGTTGTTGTGTAAAATATATTGTTATACTTTTCAATAGTTCGTTAATCTTTTATGGGGGAAAAAACTAAATGTGCCAACTGTAGCGAGAGGAATTGTCTTTGCGATGCGCTATAATATAGCAGATTACAATGCATAGAAACCCCTAAACAGCATAAAACCAAATGTGATAAAATAGTGCATTGCTTTCCATATAGTTCATATCGTTAATGACCGTTCTCCGACTGACATCAACAGGTTCGCCGTACTCATACTCCAACGCCATTTTACAAGCCTCAACAAGGTCTTCTATATAATAGTGCCGTGCGCGGTTTCGGAAACACTTATCCAATGCCCTGCAACGGGAACGCTGGTGCTTGTTGTTTTTTCTTTCGTTCATGGAGTGTATATTATGAAGCGTGGTACTCTTTTACAGATTTCGACCGCAAAAGTAGTTAAAAAAAATAGAAATAGCTGCGACAACTGTTAAAAAAATAGTAAAATAGATGTGTTTTAATACATCAGAAGTTCAACGCTAATCCTATACCGTTCTGCGAGGTGTTGATGCTCCAGTATGCCTGCGGCTGTCTGCCAGCACACATGGCGTTGAACGTGTCCGCACTGCGGTGCATCCGAGTGTACCCCACGCAAAGAACCGGAATACTTGCAACTAACATCAGGTCTGGTATGGCCGAACATATTAGGGCTTCATTATTATAGGATGAAAGTCCCATAATTAAACCGGTGACGACTCCCAATCCGACTGCGCCACCAAACAGTCCCCAACCAGTCCTTGCGAATTTGCGTCCGCTGTGGTACTGGTTGTAGGCACTCGGACAATGCTCCAGCAGGAAATTCTCATAGACATCCTTTTTCATCGGTGTGCCATTGTGGTAATAGGTGTTGCCATTGCGGATAATCCACCTGTTTCCGGCTTTATACTTTGTTTCTTCTGTTGTTTCCTCCTCTACTTCTTGATATGCCACCACTTTCCCGTTTTGATATAGAATGGTGGATATGTCCTCAGTCCGCAAGACATACGTCGGCCCGCTCTGGTTGTCGAACTCAAGATACTGGACGGCATCAGCGGACACATTCGTTATTTTCGCCCTGATATGCTGCTCATCAACGGTGGTGATAATGTCCTGCGCAATGGCGTTCACTACAATCAGCAGAAATGCTGATACAAATAATAACTTTTTCATTTTCTTTTCGTTTTTCATCCCTGTTCTGACGGCTTAGCAGGTCTTGCCCCGTTTGAAAGTGCGGCTCTTTTTCATGAATCCACCGCAAAAGTAGGGGGCATACAAACGGAAATCCAAAAGTTTGTAACGTTACAAACTTTTGGATTTCCGATAAGCCCGACAGGGAAGATACTTATTTCTATCGGAAGAAAAGGTTATGTCGTCCGCGTAGCGTGAATAACAAGCGTTGAACCGCTTTGCCTGCCGGTCAAGACGGAGGTCGAGTTTAACGTTAAAAAGACCGAAGCGGATCGGCTACCACTGCAACTCTACGGGCATAGTGACCAGCGAACGGGGCAGAAGAACCGTATGCGGTCCGCCACGATTGACCTGAATGGTATAATAACGGTTCTGTTTCGGATCGGAAAGTATCCGTTCAACCGCCCGATTGCATTGCGACTTCTTGACGTTCAGTGCATTTGGGCTGCATACGTCCAACAACTTGTCCACCGACTTTTTCAGTTTGTCCGTGTCCGAACGGTTGGTCAAGCAGAAATACAGCCGTTTATACTCATCGCGGTAATCCCCGATTTCTTTCATTCGGATTCCCTCGGGGTGATTGAGGAACAGCACATACAACGCCTTCACCTGCGCCGTGAAACGGAACTCTTGGTTGTAATCGGGCAGAACGACATCATAGGCACCGGACTTGATTTCCAGCCGGCTCAGATACACTCTGTGAACCACTCCCGACTCATCTGTGAAGGTGACAATCTCTTCGGTAAGTTTGGAATCCTGATCATCGGATATACTGGAAGGTGAAACAAAATCCAAATCAGATGTATCAGAAACGTCCAAATGTCTCAAAATGGTATATTCTTCACCCTTCCCTTCCTCAAGTGCTGCAGCCTTGATTGGTAGTCCCGAAGTGGTTTCAACCCGCGTGGAACGTCTGACGTTCGGTTCATCGTATGGTTCGGGCGGCGCATACAGTATCCTCTTATGTAAATGAGACGCATCCCACTTTCCGTCGTCCAGCGACTCATCCAGCATCTTCTGCAACGTCTCAAAATATTCCGTTACCGCTTTTTCAAGCCAGTCTGTTGTGGAGACTTGCAGTTGCGCCGCCAGGAAGGGCTGTCCGTCTTCCTCCGCATCCTCTGCCGGGAGCAAGGCGCTGTACACCATCGTATCCAACCGGAACAGCGTATCATTCCGCTCACAAGGGGCAAACAAAGGATTGTCCTCCTCCAAATACACAATGCGGCACGTCAGCCAGTTGTCAGTGTTCCGGTTAATCCGGTCGGCAATCTCATCGGCATGGACTTTGACATACTCGTTCAGCTCAGATGACAATTCATTGGCGACATAATATACCGTGCCGTAATCCATATCACGGTATTCGTCATCGAAAAGACAGACTACTTCTTTAGAAAAACTTTGTATAGATTCCATCTCTTTAAGTGTTATTCGTTTGTATAGTGCAGCCACCAGACGGTCTTTTTGGCACGGGTCAGCGCCGTGTAGGTCCAACGCAGGAAAGACGGGTCAGCAGCGACCTCATCCAACGGATGCCCTGCGTCAATAAAGACCGTGTCCCACTGCCCGCCCTGCGCCTTGTGGCACGTCACGGCATAGGCGAAACGCACCTGCAAAGCCTGATAATAAGGCGACTGGCGTATGAGTTCGCTGAGCTCGCGCTTGTTCTTCACCTCGGGGTAGTCCTCGGCAATGCGCTGATAGAGCGTGCGCTGCAAGGTCAGATTAGCCTCGGGCGTGTCCGTGGTGAGCGTGTCGAGCCATACGGTGGCATCCAAGCCGTACTCATAATCCAACAGGTGCAACGACGCGTCCACGAAACGGAAGCCATACATCTCGCGCTCGTTACGCAGGCGCGTCACTTCCATCGTGTCGCCGTTGGCAAGGAACGGAATATCCTCGTAGTCGTTCGCCCAGAAATAGTTGTTGCGGCTGATCATCAGCCTGTCGCCCGCACTGAGCAGGTCCTCGCGGAAGAGAATAGAGCCGCGTACTCCTTTATTATATAGGTTGGTGCGTCGGTTGCTGCGCGTCAGGATAATCGTCTCCGCCATGCCCGTCTCCCTGTACGCCTGCTCAAGCGTCTCCTGCAGAGCAGCCGGACGAAGGAAATGCAGGTCATTGCCCTCGGTAAGGGTGATTTGGTTGGTGCGGCGTATGTTGGTGGCGTTCTGCAGGACGGTGCTGTCCAATGCCTGCCGCGCGACTTGCGTGAGCGAAGCAGTCGTGAGCGAGAGGTTATACCCTTGCAATACAGAGGGTTCCAACGCAGGGGAGAAGTCCTGCCCCACCGGCGGAAGCTGGGCACTGTCGCCAAGCAACAGAAGAGCGTTGCGGTTGGTCATGGTGTTGTCCTGCGGGGTATAGACAAAGCGCACAAGGTCGTCCAACAAGCTGCCGGTGCCGAACATGCCGTTGTCTCTCCCCTGACCAATCATACCCGCCTCATCCACGATGAACAGCGTGTCTTTCAGTTTGTTGTCTGTCACGCTGAACCGCGCTCCCATCGGGTCAACGGAAGAGTTGGCATGGTAAATCCAACGGTGGATAGTGAAAGCGGGCAGACCTGCGTAGTGGGACATTACCTTCGCAGCACGTCCCGTGGGAGCAAGCAACACACACGGCCTCTTCATCGCCTGCATCGCCCTGACCAGAGCCGCAATTACGGAGGTCTTGCCCGTGCCGGCATAGCCCCTCAACAAGAAGGCTTTGCGGCTGTCGTTCGACAAGATAAACTGCGCCAACTGCCGCAAAAGGACCTGCTGGTCAGAGTTGGGAACGAAGGGCAAGAAAGACTGTATTTGCTCAAAAATATACTTTTCCACCTTTTTTATTTGGCTGTTTCAAACGTTTGCCGTACTTTTGCCGCGTTTTAGGGTAAGTCCTATACGACCAGCTCCCTCTGAATTCCCCCAGGTCTTGACCGAAGCAAGGGTAGGAGGTTGTAGCGGTGCGATATAGTCAGCTTGCCCTTTTTTTTGTTCCCCGGCTTTCACCTGCATAAATATCTGTTATCCGGCTTTCTGACCCGTCGGCAGATATCTCACGCCATCTATAATGATGTACAGCTGACCGTTAATCAGCACTTTCTCACGCTGATGTAAATCCGGCAGGTCATACAATCCCGTCTCTTTCTTTTCTGACAGGTATATCTTCCATGCATCAGGTATGCCGTAACCTATGCGTATATCGTGATTGGGGTACAAATGTCCCGACTGAATAATCTTCTCCCTCAGTTGCATTGCTGTCAAGTGTGGTAACGCCTGCCATAGACATGCCGCCATTCCCGCCACCATCGGGGTCGCAAACGATGTGCCGTTACCTGTCCTTACTCCGCGCATTACAGGGTCAAATACAGGTATCTTCACGCCCAACGAAGAAATCTCGGGTTTGGGGCGGTCAACCGCTATCGGACCGTAACTCGTGAACGATGTTGCCGTCGAATCCTCCTTCACCGCACCAACAGTCAGTACCGAATCCGCATCTCCGGGTATTGTTATGTTTTTGTATTCAGTCTTGTTTCCCTCATTGCCCGCCGCTATACATACCAGCCTGTTATGACGTGCCGCCTCTGTCGCAGCCTTCGCGGCCGAACTGCTGCCGTCCAATTCTTCAAACTTGATAATCGCGTCAGGAACATCAAAGACGCTGTATCCCAGCGAAATGGATATAATGTCCGCTCCCAACTCGTCAGCTAACCGTATGCCCTTTGCCAAGCGGTCAATCTCACCACGGTACTCATTGTCCAAATCCTCCGTTCGTATCAGTATATATTTGGCTTCAGGCGCCGTTCCATGCAGTTCATCCGACTCATACAGCATCGTTGACATACACAGCGTACCGTGATTGTCGTATGACTGGGCTGTTATCTCATAACTTCTGTACTCCTCTTCTATCAGGTCATATATGCCAACAATCTGATCTTGCGGAAAGAAAGCTGCGGAATCAGCTCCGAAAAAACCGCAGTCGATAACGGCGATTGTGATGCCTTCGCCTCTATAGCCCGCCTCGTGGAGGGGCTGGAGACCAAGAATCCAAGAAAGAATAAAAAGTAGTTTCATATTCACAGAATATATATACGTAAATCAGCGGCAAAATTACGGAAATATCCCCAAATGCAAGCATCCTACCTTGAAAAAATCATCCTCCGCCCATTCAGATGCCACCGTTTTTTTGCCAAAAGCATACCGGACCCTGACAACTGCAATCTGTTTGAGTGCACGAAACAGAGTCAGACCCGCGATAGAACGCGGGTCTGACTCTCTTATTCTATACGCCGGTTGGCTTGTTCTGCGCCGGCTTACCGGATTTCCGCGCCCTGCGCGTTGTACAGCCTGCCGTCATGCAGGATATACAGTATGCCGTCCTTGACGAACTTGCCGTCTGCCGATTTACCGTTCTCCAATGCTTCGATGCCCGTGGCAGTCTTCGCCGGTATAATAGTAATCGACCAGATGTACGCGCCCGCGCCCTCCTCTTTGGCGGAACGGGCTATGCGCGCGGGAGCGGATCCGGGTGCGCCTTCAAGGTAGATGACCACATAGGTCTCCTGCGTCACGTTGTAGCTTACAGTCGCCTTGCCGCGCTGTGCCTGTTCGATGGTGGAAGTGATGAACGCCTCGCCGTACTCGGCTATACGCACTTGGAGCGTATAACCCGGAACGGTCTGGCAGTCAATCTCTATTTTGCCTTCACCCTGTCCCAACTTGAAGATGATGGTTCCGGGCAGGAACGGTTTGATCGAACCCGTGCCGTTGTACACAGCGTTGAGCTTGGTGTCAATCTCATCGGCGGTGTTGGTGGAAGTCACTTCCATACGACCTTCCTCAGCGTTGTACTCGTCCTTCGCATCCAGGGTGACACCCAGCATCTTCGACCCGTCCGGCCCGATCAGCGAGAAGTCGAAGGTGGTAGTCTCGTTTTCGGGCAGCGGCTCCAGTTCTTCGGGTTCGTCCTGCTCATCAAGCCCCCTTACCAGACGGACCGAACTGCCAAAATATCGACCGAAATCATTCTCAGTGTCTAAACTGTAGGCCGTGAAGTATATGTCCCAGGCTTGGTAGAACACATCATGCGTGGGGTCGGAAGACCAGTAGTGACCGACTTGGGTAACGGAAGATACAACTTGCTTGTTACCGTTGTAATACCTGTACCCTGCGGCAGGGAGGAAGATGGCGCCCGCCTTCTCCATCTTCGCCCATTGGGTGGCGCTATAGACATTGGTGGCGTAATACCAGTCATACCCACCGGTTACCATGCCCGGCGTGAAATCACAACCCGCAGGCAATTTCCAAACGTCCGGCAGAATGACTAAACCTCCCACGTCGTTCACTTTTGCCGCGCCATACTTGCTGCTGGCATCGGGGCGGGTGTGGAACAGGTAATTCCACTCGGCTTTGGTCGGCGTACGCCACGTATTGGGGGCGTAGTCATCTATTTTGTTCTTACCCCATTCCGTAAAGGTTTCATAATCGCTGCCTGCCGGACTGCCCAAAAGAAGATAGTTGCCTGTCCCCCAGCCGAACAGGTCTAACCATGGGCCATTGGCAGCGACGGATGACAGGTTGCCCTCACCGACATAGTCCCACTGATGAGGTGCGAAGTGACACGTCTCGGTGGTGAAGTTGTACTGCAGGTTGCCCGGGGAGAATTGTATCTGGCCGCCGTCTCCGTTGATGGTGAAGCGCCGATACAGAGGCATGGAGAAGTAGCCCGGACCGGACTTGCCGCCGTCAAAACGGGCGTAGGTTTTGTCAATATGGCTCTCGTTGTATGCCGTACCCCGGCCGCCTTTAAGCAACGGGCAGTTGTAGAACATGTCATATGATGCCGCGCTGCTGGTGTCCCAGTCGTTCGAGCACCAGATGGTGGCCAGCGAGGTGCAGTTGGCGAACATAGAGTTCATATTCTTGACTTTGCCGATGTCGAAACCGTCCACATCCACTTCCTTCAGCGACCGGCAGTCATAGAACATGCCGCGGAAGTTCTTCACTTTGGAGGTGATGAGCGGTGTCACATCCACTTCCTTCAGCGACCGGCAGCCGAGGAACATATCGTGCGCATCCGTCACCTTCTCTGTTCTGAGATTCTCCAGTCCTTCTATGGACTCCATTGCGGACAGGCAGGTGCTGCTGCTTCCGCCGTAGAACATCAAGGCAAGACTCTTCTTTATGATATTCTTGAATGACTTGTGTACCACCGCTTTCTTCACTTTATCGGCATATCCCTCAAAGCGAATGGCATCCCCTTTCGTGGGCGTGTACATCTCCACTATCCCCTTACGTTCGAGGCATTGGTCATCGTAGTAGTAGGTGAGCGTGCCTTTCTCCTCATTGAAGACGGTGTATTGCTCGTTCACAGTAGTGAAATACCCCGGCGCTTTTTCTCCTTTGTCAGGCCGCGCATAGGTCTTGTCGATATTGTTCTCCCCGTCGCATTTGGTGCCTTTTCCGCCGGTCAGCGATGTGCAGCCCTCGAACATCTTTTCCGACAGCGCCAATTTCTCACTCTCGTCCCAGTGGAATTTGCACCGGATGGCGGCGAGCTTCGTGCAGCCGGAGAACATCCCCCTCATATCCGTCACATTGTCGGTGTTGAAGAAGGCGAGGTCAAGCGAATCAATGGAGGCGCATCCGAAGAACATGCCGCTCATATCCGTCACATTGTCGGTATTGAGATACTCCAGACCGTCTATCTCCTTCATGTTCGACAGTTTGTAATGGAATTCATAATCCAAGTCATCGTCGTATTTGCTCCCCCCGTAGAACATGTTTCTCATCGAAGTCAGCCTTGCGCTCGACATCGTTTCGTCCAAGACGGCATATTGCACATCTTCGCTATACCCGAATCGTATCCCTGCCGCATGCTCGGGGATATACAGTTCGGTGATTCCGGAGCGTGTCAGACGCAGAGTGTCGCAATAATAGGTAAGCGTACTGGTAGAGGCGTCAAACTCGGTATATACCTCGTTCTGTGCAGTGAAATATCCGGAACCGTTGCCCTTGTCCGGCCGGGCGTATGTTCTGTCGGTATGATACATTCCGTCGCATACCGAGCCGTAGCCGCCGACAAGCGAGGTGCAGCCCCCGAACATATTCTCGCATCTCTCCAAAATATGACTCTTGGTCCAGTCGCCATTGCAAAGAATGGTGGTCAATGAGGTACATCCGCCGAACATATAGTCGGCTTCCGTTAATTTTTCTATGGTGAACGAACGCAAGTCAAGAGTGGTCAGAGCGGTGCAGCCGGAGAACATGGAATACATATTCTCCACGTTGGATGTGTTGAACGAGCGCAAGTCAAGAGTTTCCAGTGAGGAACAACCCATAAACATATGATCTGTCGTCAGCACATCGCCGGTCTTGAAAGAACTGAGGTCAAGAGAAGTCAACGAAGAACAACCCTCGAACATACGTGACATACTTGACAAATCGGATGTTTTGAGTTTGCTAAGGTTGATGGATTTCAGCGATGAGCAATTCCTGAACAAGTTTATCATACTTTCCACCTTGGCGGTGTTCAACGGAGTCATATCAAGAGATTCCAATGAGGAGCAACCTTCAAACATACATGTCATATCAGTCGTATTGAAGGTGTTGAGCCATGACAGGTCAATGGATTTCAGCGAACTGCATCCCTGGAACATTGATTGCATCACCTTCAGTTTGGTTGCCTTTGCCAACCCTTTGAGGTCAACGGCAAGGAGGGAAGAACAGCCCTTGAACATAGCGTACGTGCTTGTCACATCGGTGCAGTTAAAATTATCCAGTCCTTCTATTGTTTCAAGTGCGGTCAGACTGTTCGCTTCGCGTCCCCCGTAGAACAATGACCCGAGTGCGGTCATTCTGAAGCTCCCGACCGATTCGTCAACAACGGCTTTCTTTACTTTGTCAGCGTAGCCTTCGAAGCGCACAGCATAATGCTCATGATCATTATAATTAGTCATCGGAAAGAAAGTTTCACATATTCCATCGTGTGCTGCGCGCTGGTTGTCGTAGTAATAGGTAAGAGTAGCGCTGGCATCATCAAATTCGGTGTAAAACTCCGGTACGGGGGTAAAGTACCCCGCGCCGGTTACGCCGTCGGGACGGGCGTATTCTATACTAACATTGGTTTCTGAGTATTGCGTTCCGTTGCCACCGAGGATTTTGCCACAGGAGCTGAACATACCGTTTGATTTGACGTTTGGAGCCGCGTTTTTGCTCCAGTCGGAAGAAGCCAGAATAGTGGTCAATTCGCTACACTCATAGAACATATAAGTCATGTCCGTTACATTTCTCGTAGTGAAAGAATTTACGTAGAGAGCTGTCAAACCGGAACAAGCCGCAAACATATAAGACATGTTCGTAACATTCTCCGTATTGAATCCACTAACGTCAAGCGATTTCAAATTCCAACAATTGTTGAACATATTGCTCATATCCGTCACATTGGCGGTATTGAACGAACTGATATTAAGAGATTCCAGTCCTTCGCAACCGGTGAACATATAAGACATCTTCGTTACATTTTGAGTATCAAACGAACCGAGGTCAAGAGAAGTCAGCGCTATGCAATTATTGAACATTGCGGTCATAAGTTGCACTTTTCCGGTGCTGAAATGTGACAGGTCAATTGATTGCAAAGAACTACAACACATAAACATACGACTCATATCCATCACTTCATCGGTAACAAGATTCTCCATACCCTGTATCTGAGTCATATTTTTCAGGGTGTGGTTTTCATCCCCATAAAACATCTTGCTTGTAGTTGCCAGATGAGCATCCTTCATGGAGGGGTCAATAATCGCAATGTTGACAGATTCAATATTATAATGGTCAAAGCGAGTTATTTTGAGGTTATACTTTTCAAGGATTCCTTCACGCGTTCCGTATTCGTTGTCGTAAAAATAGGTGAGTGTGTTGGCTGTTCTGTCATATTGGGTATAAACAATAGGCTTCAGTACAGGATGTTTGGTGGAGAAATAACCCCGTTTGCCGTCCAGACCGTCCAAACGGGCATAGTTTATATCTACATCAGTCACAAGACCTTCGCACTCAGTACCCTGATCACCAATCAATAATGTACACCCTACGAACAAACCTTCTTCATTATTCGGATTGTAGATGCTCCAGTCTTGTTCGCAATGAATGGTAACCAATTGATAGCATCTTAGGAACATCCTGTCTATATCTTCAACATTGGAGATATCAAATGAATTGATATCAAGGTATCTCAGGTTGTGGCAATCCGAAAACATCTCACGCATATTCGTTACTTTTGAAGTATTGAAATTACTCAGGTCAAGAGATTTCATGCCGCAAAAGTCAAACATACGCCTCATATTCGTCACATTGGCGGTACTGAACGAACTTAAATCAAAAGATCTCAGACTGGAGCAAGAAGTGAACATACAGGCCATACTGGTCACTTTGTCAGTCTTAAAGTCACTCAAGTCAAGCGATGTTAGAGAGGAACAACCATAAAACATAGAGTCCATATTCACCACATCATCCGTAATGAGGTTCTCAATGTTTTGTATTTCCTCTATATTATTCAGTTGGAAAAACATCTTTTTCGTAGATCGCAGATGGGCGTCTGTCATAGAGGCGTCTATCTTCGCGACCTTCACCTTTTTACTAAAGTCCTTGAACCCCCATACATCGGGGTTATAGATTACGGTGACTTCCCCTGAAGACTCCCGCGCTGCGCGCTGGTCGTCATAGTAATAGGTAAGCGTACCTTTCGACTCTTTGAACGAGGAATAGACCTCCTTCTTCTGTGCGTATGCGCCGGCAACAAAACATGTCAGCACAAACAATAGAAACAATTTTGTCTTTTTCATTGTAAATATGTGTTTTAAGAATGTTTACATACGGAATAGGGGTTACTTCATTTGCCCGGATAATGCTCAGGATTTGGTGCATTGTCTTAACCAAACACGCGACAAAAGTACGGAATCTTTTCCTGTTGCCAAAAAAATGATTATCATAAAAAAAAAACTCCATAAAAATATCGTTTTTTCCGCTTTAGAAGCACAGCAACTGCTCCTTGCTTACAAGAAAATCTCAATTTTATCCCCACATCGCCCCACTTTGTTGATAAGTAATATAACTTTCACATAATAAGCATAATACAAGTTTAATATGTTATACAAAACATGTTGAAAACATTGTTTGTAATTTTTTTGTGGGGAAAAGTGGGGAATATATGAAAACTTGTATTACCTTTGCGGCGTTTTTAAGTGAATAATGTTATGCAGTTAAACGACTTTTTAAGCAATACTTTCTTGGGACAAGTCCAAAGCAAGACAGATGACAAAGGACGCATATTCGTACCCTCATCCTATCGGCGTGTCCTCAAAGAAATGAACTCCGACCGTATAATCATGCGGCGCGACACAGACAACGAGTGCCTCATCTTCTACCCGGAACAAGTCTGGAACAAGAAAGTCAATGACCTGCGTGCCGTACTTGACGAATGGAACGCTGAAGACCAGATGATTCTCATGCAGTTTATGTCAGATGCCGAAATTCTCGAAACAGACGCTCACGGACGTGTCCTCATTACCAAACAAAACCTCCAGCTCATAGGGGCTAAACAAGATGTCCTCTTTGTAGGTATGATGGACCGCTTCGCGCTCTGGGCTCCTGAAAACTACCAGCAAAAGAACATCGGACAAAAAGCCCTCGCTGACAAGATAAGAGAAAAAATGCAGGCTGCTAAAAACCACAATGTCTGATATCTGTCCTTATGACCGAAACCTACCACATACCGGCTCTCCTCCAACCTGCCATCAGCGGACTCAACCTCCGTCCTGATGGTACCTATGTTGATGTCACTTTCGGTGGTGCCGGACATAGTGGTGCTATATTGCAATCGCTCGCCAGCGGTCATCTCTACGCCTTCGACCGCGATATAGATGCCTTCCAGAACGCACGACAACTGACCAACGCATCACTCTTGACATTCATTCACAGCGATTTCCGCTACCTGCAAAACTGGATGGACTTCTATGGTGTCACGCAGATTGACGGACTGCTCGCCGACCTCGGGGTTAGTTTCCACCACTTTGATACTGCCTCACGCGGCTTCTCTTTCCGCCTCGACGGACCGCTCGATATGCGCATGAACCGCTGCGGTGGCAAAACGGCTGCCGACATAGTTAATGCCTATACAGAGGAAGAACTCGCACGCGTCCTGTTCGTGTATGGCGAACTCAAAAACTCGCGCCTGCTGTCAAAACGTCTGGTCCAAGCCCGGCAACAGTCGCCTGTACTCACTACCGAAGACCTCGCACGTGCCATAACTGGCAAAACTCTCTCCATTGACGACCTCAGCCCACAACAGAAAAAAGAACTCACACTCGTCTTCCAGGCACTCCGTATCGAAGTCAACGATGAACTTGGTTCCCTGCGCGAAATGCTGCAAGCCGCCCTACAGATGCTTGCACCAAAAGGCAGACTGGTCATACTCACTTACCACTCGCTCGAAGACCGGATTGTCAAAAACTTTATGCGATCGGGGAACATTGACGGCAACATACAAAAAGATTTCTATGGCAACATACTCACCCCTTTCAGACTGATAGAAAAAGGATTAACAGCATCCGAAGAAGAAGTGATGAACAACCCGCGTGCGCGTAGTGCAAAACTGCGCATCGCTGAAAAAATATGAACACTATGAAACTCCAAGACATACTCAACGGCAATATATTTTCTTCCAACTGGCTCAAGCGGCAGTACAGACTTATTGCGCTCATCGTCTTTCTTATCGTTCTTTATGTCTATGCTGGCTATCGTGCCGAACAACAGCACAAATATCTCGGCGAACTGCAAGACGAACTGCAAGACGCTGAATACGAACTGCTTACTCTCCAAAGCGAACTGACTGACCTCACACGGCAATCAACCGTGGCTGAGGAACTCGAAAAAAGAGGCAGCGCCCTTAAAACAAACACTATTCCTGCCATACAAATCCAACCTTGATACACAACCCAATAAATACAACACGTTATGTCAGACCAACAAACCCACATGATTCTCCGATTCGCGACAATCTTCTTCCTCATTGTCATCGGTTTTGTTTGTGTCATAGCGCAAATAATCAAAGTACAAAACTCTGAAGAAGAAATCAAAAAGTGGCAGCCTATCGAACAGTCACAAGTCAAAACCGATATCGTCATACAGCCTAACCGAGGCAATATACTCGACGCTCACCGCAATATGCTCGCCTCCAGCGTTCCACAGTACTACGTCTATATGGACACCCGCGTCGAAGCGCTCCATCTCGATCATGACTCGCTTTTTAATCTGTACGTCGACTCCATCGCACAAGGACTTAGCCGCATCCTCAAAGACACAACACCGCAGTACTATCACGAACGTATGACACGGGCTTTCCACGCCACGACAAACAAACATCGGGATATCAAAGTCACTCCACGCCGTGTCAACTATATAGAAAAGAAACAGATAGAACAACTCCCTTTAGTCCGTTGCGGGTATTACAAAAGCGGATTTCATTACGACAACCAGCATCTGCGCAGCAAACCCTACGGCAGTCTCGGAAGCCGGACCATCGGCAACATCTACCAGGAAAGCGGACAAGGTTATGCCGGACTTGAAAAAAGTATGGAATCCTATCTGCATGGCAAAGAAGGACTGTCACGCAGACAAAAAGTCGCCGGACACATGGACGATATACCCATCATCGAAGCAGAGGACGGCTGCAACATCATCACTACTTTAGATGCCGAACTGATGGATATCTGTGAGTCATCGCTTCGTAAGCAACTTGCTGTCACTCAAGCCGATTGGGGCTGCTGCATATTGATGGAAACACACACTGGCGAAATAAAAGCCATCTCCAACCTCGACCGGATAGAAGACGGACGCTACGTTGAAAAGGAAAACCATGCCGTCCGTCGTGTCGAACCCGGTTCTACGTTCAAAACAATATCACTGCTCGCCATACTTGATGACGGCAAAATGGACATTGACGACTCCATCCGCGTCACAGCCAAACCGTGGGTGTACTATACCGTCAAACATACCGACTCACACCCAAAAGACACTGTCTATACACTCCGTAGCGCACTCGCTGTGTCAAGCAACATAGCCTTCGCCAAAATGGTCACTACCGCTTACGAAGGCGAAGCTGAAAAATACGTCAAAAAACTGCGCAAAATGGGCATCTGCGACTCGCTCGGAATAGAAATACCAGGTGTCGAAGCACCGCGTATAGACATTCCTGACGACCGTGTCACTATCAGCAAAATGGCTTATGGTTACTCCGTTGAAGTCAGCCCGCTGCAATTAGTCACCATCTACAACGCTATCGCCAACAATGGACGCATGGTAAAACCAATGATTATCAAAAGTATAGAACGTAACGGTGAAGTGGTGGAAAAATACAAGACACAGACACTCCATTCATATATTTGCAGCGAAACGGCTCTCCGACAAGTCAGACTCGCCCTCCATGATGTCGTCTGGGACAACAAACTCGGTACGGCGGCCGTGCGCAAATGGGCGGGAAAAATAACCGATTATAAAGCGCAAAGTGAACTCGTACACATAGCAGGCAAGACAGGCACGGCGCAGCTATTCCTCAACGGGCAATATACCAGCGGCAAACACCGTATCACCTTCGTCGGCTACTTCCCCGAAGAAAAGCCCGAGTACACCTGCATCTGCATGATCAACCACCCTCACAACTACAAAGCCTACGACGCGGGCTGGGACTGCGGGCGCGTGGTGCGAGAGATAGCCGAGAAGACGATGGCTTACGCCGGTGTGTATGTAATCAAAGACGGACAGAAAGTATGGACTAAAACCAGATAACCATGAATATAAGCGAATTGATACAGGACCTGCGCCCCGTGCAGGTGACAGGTCCGACCGACAGGGAGATAACGGGCATTGAGTTCGACTCCCGCAAGATCCAACCAGGCAACCTCTTTGTTGCACAGTGCGGCACAACCGTGGACGGACACCAATTTATCCAGTCGTGCATTGACAAAGGGGCTGCCGCCGTTGTCTGCGAGCGCACCGAAGGCTTCGAGGCGGGCGGTGCCACCGTCATCCAAGTGAAGAGTTCCGACCGCGCGTTGGGACTGCTGGCATCCCGCTGGTACGGCTGCCCGAGCCGCAAACTCAGACTCGTGGGGGTGACAGGCACCAACGGCAAGACCGCCATCGCCACCCTGCTCTACCGGCTGACGCGGCAGATGAACCACAAGGCGGGACTGCTCTCCACCGTCTGCAACTACATTGAGGACGAGGCGGTACCCGCCACCCATACCACACCCGACGCGCTCGAGCTTAACCGCCTGCTGGCGCGGATGGTGGATGCCGGCTGCGAGTACGCCTTTATGGAGGTCAGCAGCCACTCCATCGCGCAGGAGCGCATAGCCGGACTGGACTTCGACGGCGCGCTCTTCACCAACCTCACACGCGACCACCTCGACTACCACAAGACCTTCGACAACTACCGCGACACCAAGAAACGCCTGTTTGACAGCCTCAAGAAAGACGCGTTCGCCCTCACCAACAAGGACGACAAGAACGGGATGGTGATGGTGCAGAACACCAAGGCGCGTGTCTTCACCTATTCCACGCGCTCGCTTGCCGACTTCAAGGGACTCATTCTCGAAGAGGGATTGGACGGTATGCTGCTGATGATCAACAACAAGGAGGTAATGGTGCGGCTCGTGGGACGCTTCAACCTGCAGAACCTGCTCTGCATCTGCGGCGCGGCTGTCTGTCTCGGCTTCGACCGCGACGAGACCCTGCGCATCCTCTCGCTCCTGCGGCCCGTCAACGGACGCTTCGAGACCATCCACAGCCCGAAAGGCTGGACAGCGGTGGTCGATTACGCCCATACGCCCGACGCGGTGGAGAACGTCATCAACACCATCAACGAGATACGCAAGGGGCGGCTCATCACCGTGGTCGGCTGCGGCGGCAACCGCGACAAGGGCAAACGCCCGATGATGGCGCAGATTGCCAAGCGCGGCAGCGACCAGCTCATACTCACAAGCGACAACCCGCGTGACGAAGAACCGCTCGATATATTGAAGGATATGGCGGCAGGACTGACCGAGGACGAACTCCGTCAGACACTCATCATTGAGGACCGCGCATCCGCCATACAGACCGCCTGCACCCTTGCGCAGGACAAGGACGTGATACTCATCGCGGGCAAGGGACACGAGGACTACCAGATTGTCAAGGGCGTAAAGCACCACTTCGACGACCACGAGGAAGTAAAGAAGTATATATAAACTATGATACCGGCTGACAGACAAATAGCGTTCCTGCTCTACGACACGCCTGACAACACGGCGCAGGTGCAGGTCGTCGTGCGCGACGAGACCATCTGGATGACACAGAAAGCGATGGCTATGCTTTTTGATGTCAATGTCCCTGCCATCAGCAAGCATTTGCAAAACATTTATGATTCCGGAGAATTGACTGCGGAGGCAACTTTTTCCAAAATGGAAATAGTTCAACAGGAAGGAGAGCGAAGCATTAAACGCAATGTAGACTTCTACAACCTTGATGCCATTATCTCTGTCGGCTACCGTGTCAATTCCGCGCGTGCGACCCGTTTTCGCCAGTGGGCGACCAAGATTCTGAACGAGTACATCCGCAAGGGCTTTGTCCTGGACGATGACCGTCTCAAGCAGGGCAAGGCTGTCTTTGGCAGGGACTATTTCCGCGAGCTTCTGGAGCGTGTGCGTTCCATCCGTGCCAGCGAGCGCCGTATATGGCAGCAGATTACGGACATCTATGCCGAGTGTAGCATTGATTACGACCCGAAAGCGCCTGCCACACGCGAGTTCTATGCCATGGTGCAGAACCGTTTCCACTATGCCATCACGGGTCAGACGGCTGCGGAGATTATCTATACCCACGCCGACCATACGCAAGAACACATGGGACTTAAGACATGGAGGAACTCTCCCGACGGACGCATATTGAAATCGGATGTCACAGTTGCCAAGAACTACTTGGACGAGAAGCAGATCCGCCGCTTGGAGCGCACCGTTACCGGCTATTTCGACTACATCGAAGACCTCATTGAGCGCGAGAACACCTTTAGTATGGAGCAGTTTGCGGCGAGCGTTAACGAGTTCCTCTCTTTCCGACGCTACAATATCCTGCCTGACAAAGGTCGTGTCTCCAAGTCGCAAGCCGATGCGAAAGCCGAAGCCGAGTACGACATCTTCAACCGCACTCAGCCCATCATCTCCGACTTCGACAAAGAAGTAAAACGAATGATAGAGGAAAACAAAGAAGAGAACCTATAAAAAACGACACCCGATAGTTTGACTTGCGTCAGGGACTACCGGGAATTCCGAGTGCAGAGGTACTGCATTTATTTTGTTTACTCAAATATTAAGAAGAAAAGAATCTTGATTTAACATTATATGAGCCTACTTGAAAAATTGGATTATTATAAAATGTCATATGATATTCAATATGTTATAAGCATGTTTGGCGTTTTTGGACTTTTTCAAGTGGACTTATAGTATAATTAGTGAAGTAAAAATTACTGAAATATGAATGAAGGTTTTGAGGATATATTCTATTCGAGAGAATATCAAGTTGCGACAAAAAATCCTATAGAACGTTTTTTGTTTCTGCAGTGGGTTTTAGATCTTGTATGTTTAACACAAGCCCTGCATGATAGGCATGAACAAAATAACGGCTATGATAGATGGTATCAACAATTATTTTACATCAAATTAGTTGGTCTATTTGATGTTCTACAAAACGACACATCAATTAATGCAAGTAATGATGAGTATATTTTAAGAGTAAAATATTGCGTCAATCAGATTTATAACTCAATAACTGATGACGAATATATATACATTGTATATAGACGAGTTAGTTCAGTACATCCTATGCAGAATAAATATGATTTATATAATGTATCAGGAGATAAAATTAATGGCTCGTTTGAAAAACATATCAGAGGACAGAAAATGATGCTATCACGAGAAGATATAAATAAGGCAATTGACAGAGTATTAAACGCATGTAATAATCGGGAAAAATTATATGACATAAAGATTGTTAATGCACTATACCCATATATAATGCCCCTTCGTAATAAATTGATGGATAACCTGAAATCGAGTATGCTATTTTTCTAAAATAAGAATTTTTATGACCAGAATAATTAACTATCCTGAACTGAAAACATATATGCTCAAATTATATCAAATGTTTGAGCAAGTATCAGATTACTACCTCCGTAATACTAATATCTGTGAGAACCCCCCACTATTGGCAACAGAATTCATTAGTTTATTGGTCGAAATTAGAACTGCTTGGGAAAGAATACTCGATGAATATCTTGCTAATGTAGTA
>JAIKXR010000056.1 GCA_024683975.1 Paludibacteraceae bacterium | reverse complement strand
CGCCGAGTTCGCGCAGAAAGGCACGCTCAACGTGACGGGCAACGTCAAGCACGGCATCAAGTGTGGCGAGTACTTCTCCGTCAAAAACGCCACGATTAACGTGTTGAAAGCGGCGGGCGACGGCATCAACTGCGAGCAGTTCTTCCTCATGGAGAGCGGCACCATCACCATCGGCAACGTGGCGGATGATGGCGTGCAGTGCGACATCGAGGACACAGAGGCGGGCTCGACCGGCGAAACGGAAGACCACGAGGACGAGGACAGCGGCAACATCTACCTGCAGGGCGGTACACTCACCATTGACGTGACTGGAACAGCCGCCAAGGGCATCAAGGCGGAAGGCAGCATAGCCGTCAGCGGCGGAACCGTTACCGTCACCACTTCCGGCAACGGCACATGGGACGAGGATGACCTTGAGACCAAAGCGGCATCGTGCATCAGCAGCGACGCGAACATCACCGTCAGCGGCGGCACGCTCAACCTGACGAGCACCGGTTCGGGCGGCAAGGGACTCAAGTGCGACAGCCTGCTGACCGTCACGGGCGGTACGATGACCATCGCGACCACGGGCGGACTCTACTACAACAACGGCACGACCGAGAACCTCAACTACACCGGCAACACGGACAACGTGGACAGCAAGTACTACTCCTCTCCGAAAGGAATCAAAGCGGGCATCAAGACCGAGTCGGGCAGCGGATGGAACGTGACCTACACCTACGCGGGCGGCATCGTCATCAGCGGCGGACTGATTAACGTCAGCACGGCTGGGCGCAACGGCGAAGGCATTGAGAGCAAGAGTACGCTCGTCATCAGCGACGGACAGGTCATTGTCAATGCCTACGATGATGCCATCAATGCCGCCAGCGACCTCACTATTAGCGGCGGAATGGTCTATGCCCGTGCCACCAATAACGACGGTATGGATGCCAATGGCAACGTCTATATCAAAGGTGGTCTGGTCTATGCCATCGGTTCATCGTCGTCCGAGGTGGCGATTGACGCCAACAGCGAGGAGCAGAAGAAGCTGTATGTGGAAGGCGGCACGATTGTAGCCATCGGCGGACTGGAGAGCGGCGCGCAACTGACACAAGCCTGCTATACCATAGGTACGTCACAGGGCGGCATGTTCGCGCCTCCGGGACCTGGCGGCAACGGCGGTCAGTCGTGGACGGCGAACACATGGTATGCGCTGACTGTGGGCGACACCACGTTCGCGTTTCTGACCCCGGCCAGCGGCGGAAGCTGTATGGTGGTATCGGGTGCGTCTATGCCTACACTCGTATCGGGTGTGACGGCAAGCGGCACAGAGATCTTCGGCGGTGTTGGTTATTATCCTGCAACCGTCACTGGTGGCACATCTGTCACACTCTCCTCCTATACGGGCGGTGGCGGCAGACCCGGCGGTTGGTAAATCCTTTTCCGACGGATAGTGACTCCAAACCTTTTGCATAGATCAATCCGGTCTTTTGTATAAGGAAGCATCCCTTCAAGGTAGGTAAACCCTCCATTTTGTAAAGAACAACTATCTCACTGCGCTATGGACACAACACCATAGCGCAGTGTTTTTTAACATGAACATAGCTACCAACCAACACGCAGTCATTAACACGAAGTATCAACACTCAGTCCCCAACATTCACTCACCAACAGCGCAGCTAATCAACACGCAGTCATCAACATTCACTCACCAACACGTAGTCCTCAACACGCAGTCATCAACACGACACTGTGCAAACAGCAAGCAACTACGATAGATATACGTTAGATATACGATAGATATACGTTAGATATACGTTAGATATACAATATATACACAATAGATATACGACACATCAAGCAGACATCACCATACCTTAACCGTTTCTTTGTCCATTGCGTCTGAATTGAATTCAGACATCGGCTCCCCGGAGCCGCCTGTAAATGCATCACTTTTCGTTCATTGCGTTCAAATGGGATTTGAACACGGCTCCTCAGAGCCGCTTGTAAAGAACATGTCTATGTCCATTGCCTGCGGATACTATCCGCACAAAGCCCCCTCCTGTTAAATCCGCTTAATCTGCGGACAAAAAAGCCATCCCCATGAAATCTCCAAAAAATACACAAACATCGTTCGTTTTTCCCCGAAAACTTGCATATATTCCGATAATGTGGTAATTTTGCCACGTTTTTGGAATAAATCGGAGAAATGACATATACGCAATTCTATAATCAATGGCACTCGTTGGGCTGTTTTTCTACGCATCAGGTGCGTGCTATTGTGCCGGATTTCAACCGCTTCAACTTTCACCAATGGCAGAAAGCGGGCTACATTGTGTCCTTGCGGCAGGGATGGTATGCGTTTGCTGATTGTCTGCAAATGCCTGATTATGCGCGGTTTTTCGCAGGGAAGATTTGTGCGCCTTCGTACATCAGTCTGCATACGGCTCTCTCGTTCTACGGCATTATCCCCGAGGCGGTGGTGGAGATAACCAGCGTCACGACGCGGAAGACATGCCGCTACGATAACGCTTTTGGGCAGTTCACTTACCAGACCGTTCGTCCGCGCTTGTTCTGGGGATTCGTGCCGAAGACGATGCGCGACGGCAAGCAGTACATGATGGCGACACCGGAGAAGGCGGTTATCGACCTGCTCTACCTCTATCCGCAGTATTCGTCGCAGGACGACATGCGCGAACTGCGCTTTGACGACGACTGGATGCGCGACGAACTGGACAAAGAACGCCTGATGTCGTTCGCAGAGCGGATTAATAGTGCGGCGTTGACAGAAAGAATCAGAATGTTACGAAAAGCATACGGGTTATGATTGATATGGAGTACATACGGGGATTTTATCCTCCTTACATCGCGCAGAACGCGGGGATGCAGAAGCATATGCTCAAGGAGTACGTGGAACTGCTGGCGTTGGAGTGGATTGCAAGGTCGCCTTATGCCGCCAAACTGGTGTTTATCGGTGGAACGAACTTGCGATTGATACAAGGCATTGACCGGTTCTCCGAGGACTTGGATTTTGATTGCAAGGGACTGACTGAAAACGAGTTCTGGCAGATGTCGGACGAGTTGGTCAGGTATCTGCAACTGCAAGGAATCAATGCGGAGTTGCGCAACAGGAAGAACGAAAGGCTTACGGATTTCCGGAGCAATGTGCATTTCCCGGAATTGCTGTTTGACTTGCAGTTGACAGGACATCGTGAGGAGCGCTTCTTGATGAAGATTGAGGCGCAGGATCAGGAAGTGGACTATCCTCGCGAGATGGCGGTTGTGCAGAGGAACGGTTTCTCGTTTCCTGTACCGGTACCGCCGTTGAGTGTGTTGCTGTCAATGAAATTGTGTGCGTTGCTCACTCGGCAGAAAGGACGCGATTTCTATGATGTGTTGTTCCTGATGCAGCGTACCGAACCGGACTATGCGTTCTTGCAGCGGAAGAAAGGCATCGCGAATAAGGAACAACTCAGTGAGGCACTGCGTGAAACGATAGGCAGAACGGACTTGAAGATGAAGCAGCGGGATTTCGAGCATCTGCTGTTTGACAGCCGAAAGAGCGAAACAATACTTCACGCTGACTTGCTTTACCGTTGAATTTGCCGTACCTTTGCCGCATTTTTTTGATACCCGCTTCGTAATACATAATAGTGAACAACAATATTAACTGCTAAAAAAACAAAAATCATGAAAAAACTCTTCTTTCTGCCGCTTCTCGTGGCAATGATGTTTGCCTTTGCAAACACCGTAAAAGCCGAAACAGCCGGTTTTACCTTCAAAGGCCAGCCCTTGGATTTCTCCGTGATGACTTCTGCGACGGTGGACGGCACGTATTTTATTTCGAGTCTCTCCGAGAAAAAATTACTGGTGATGTTCGGACCGGATAATTCGGTCATCAACGTGCCGGAAGGCAAGTCCTTATTTACCTACAGCGGAGACGATTACACCAATATCACCTTTGCCATCCCGAATGATATGACGATTAATTGCAGCAATGCCAAGATGTTCCAGATTGCAGGCAGAAGCGGCAGTGACATCAATGTCCTTTTTTTCAAGTCCTTGCTTTCGAGTGTGAAAGGGGATGTGACGCTCAACCTCAATCATCGGTCCTCCGAAACGGGTTATACGCGTCCGCTCTTCGACCTCAGTTATGTCAATGTGAAGTTCAATCAGGATGACCCATCCTCCAAGGTGAATATCAACTTCACCAACGAGTCGGACAACGGACTGATAGTCTATGGCTACAAGCCCTCGTCCGTAAACTTCGGCTATGGCGACTACAGCATGGTTTCCCGCTATGAGGAGACCAATTTCAACTTCTTCTCCGAGGGCGGCTCTGGCTATCTGACCGTCTCGGGACTGCCGGCCTTGGACAGTTATGACGGCAACAGTTATTATACCGAGCCTTTCGGCGCACATATCAAGGGCGGAACCACCCTCGTGGACTGCGATGACAACCAGATTATGGGCGAAGTTGCCCTCCATTATATGCCCGTTGACTATGCGTATTTCGACGAGGAGAAGAACTCCGACTGGCGCATCGTGCAGGCGTGCGGAGGTGGGGTCATATTGCAGGTCATGGGTGCCGGAGACCTCTCGGCGCTCGACCCGGACCTGCTTCCGTGGAAACCCTATGCCGAATGGATTACCCGTGTGGAGGTGAGCAGTAACGCGATGGAGCCTCTCACGAAGTTGCCGCAAGCCGCTTTCAGGGACTTCACTAACCTGCGGTCCGTCTCCCTGTCGGGGGCGGACGACTTGGTGGAGATTCCCATGAACTGCTTCAGCGGCTGCGCTAATCTCGAGACCATCGACTTCCCTTATACCGAATCCGTCAAGACGGTGGCTGACAGTGCCTTCTATGGTTGTGAGAAACTGGGTGCGGTCGCCATTCCGGACGGAGTGGAGAAGATTGGCGCTTATGCGTTCTTCTATTGCCTGATGGCGGACATCACCCTGCCCGTGACCTTTAACGCTGTAGGCACACACGCTTTCGCTTGTTGTAACTCCCTGCGCTTGCCCGCAGACATGGGAGAAGTGGAACTGATTGACACCGACCTGTTCAACGCCAATGTCTTTTACGGCACCGGGGCGTCGCTCTACTATGAAGGCACGCTGGACAACTGGCTCAAAGGCGGTTTTGAATGGGTGATGATGACCTCGAATAATGCAGGAAGAGAACATCTGTTCATTGATGGAGACGAAGTGGTTGACCTCCTCGTCATTCCTGATGGTGTGACTGAACTGAAGAACGCCGCTTTCTGCGCCTGCAAGAACCTCAAGTCTGTCTTGTTCCCCGAGTCGCTCACAACGATTGGCGACTACGCTTTCTTCCGCAGCGGACTGGAAGACATCAACCTGCCCGACAATATAACCGAAGTGGGCGAACATGCCTTCGCAGGATGTGACAAGGTTACTACCCTGGGACTCTCTTCCGCCCTGTCAGTGCTTGGCTTTGACGCGTTCAGTGGGCTGGCTATAACGGAACTGACTATTCCCGAAGGCGTGAGAATCATCGACGGCTATGCGTTTGACGGATGTGACCGGTTGAAGGAACTGACCCTGCCCAAAGGACTGGAGGGCGTCTCCTCGTTCGCCTTTTTCGGATGTACGTCCCTGCAGAAAGTCATATCCTATGCGTGGGAGCCGGTGGCGCAGGAGAACGCATGGCCCGTTAATGACAAACAGCTCGTTGTCTGGAAGACAGCACAGCCCAACTATCAGGACAATGCCGCATGGGCGGACTTCTTCACCTTCGGCGAACCGATGCTTGACGGATATGTGAGCGTTGATGCCAATGACAACGAACTTGGTACGGTCACTATCGAAGTCAAGGACGAGGACAAGACAGGCTATCAGACACCCTTCGCTTATTCGGTTATTGATGGAGCCGCTTTCAAGGCGACTGCCACGGCGGCGGAGAACAGCAAGTTCGTCCGTTGGGACAACGCCAAAGGAGAGACCGTCTCCACCGACAAGGAGATCAGTATGGTCACCGATTTCGCCACGGGCAACTACGAGCTCGTTGCCGTCTTTGAGGCGAACAAGTGCAACGTGACGGCAACCGTCATCCCCGAGGGTGCGGGCATCGTCAAAGGACAGGGCGAGTACGACTACGGAACCATTTATACGCTCACCCTCGAACCGGCGGAAGGCTACGAACTTAAGGAGTGGCGTGATGGCATTGCGTTGGATGAGAAGTCCAATGTCCTGTCGGGACTGGTCATTGGTGATATCAATATCGAGGTTGTTCTGCAACCCAAGTCGCCCACAGCTCTCGACGACCTCCGTAGCAGCGACAAACCTTGCACCAAACTCCTCCGTAACAACGGACTTTATATCCTCCGCAACGGCATCCTCTACACCCCCTCCGGCCAACCCGTAAAGTAACCCAGCCCGGCAGGTATAGTTAAGAGAGTAACACCTCTCAGCAGGTGCAATAGCACCCTCCCGCTTAGGTAAGTACTCTCGCACGCTTAGGCATAATCCCCACCGTCACCGCAGACCCACCCCTCTGCGGTGACGCTTTATATTTACAACTTGAAACTATAAACTCTCAACTATCCAACTTCTTTCAACATTCAACTTTAAACTCTCAACTATAAAATGCAACTCTCAATTCTCAATTCTCAATTCTCAATTCTCAATTATCAATTGTCAACTCTCAATTATCAATTATCAACTCTCAATTATCAATTGTCAACAACTCCTAAACGTCTAAACTCATTAACTTGACTTCAACCACCCCTAAACTAATAAACTCCTAAACTCCTAAACCTACAAAATGTAAGTTGCAAATTGCTACCTGCAATTTACAACTTACATTTTGTGTAAGAATTATTTGCATATCGCCCTAAAATGTTGTATCTTTGCTTGATTTTATTGGAACAAATTATGCCCTTTAGTCCGCTATTAGCGTACTGGGGGGGGGTAATGTAATGAAAAATCAGTACATTGTTGGTAAGTGAGATGATTGTATCGTGATGTAAAAATGGGACGAAAAGGCTGTGTATGTGTACTTTCGGTATGTGTGCGCTTTTTTTTGTGTGTCAAACAGAATAAAACAAAATGAAGATATGGGAACGAAAATGTGTTTCGGAACGAATGTAAGTGTTGGTAACGTTAGAGTATGTGCACGGGTGCTGTTCTTGCTCTTGTTCGCTTGGTTGCCTGTCAAAGTGGCCGCCAGCGGATATACGCCGACATGGTGCGGTTGGGTGTTTAATCTCAAACCGGGCGACAGGATTCTGCTGTCCGTGATGGTGGACGATGACAATAATCCCGCCACGCCGGACGTGGAGTATTTCGTGTGCGATTATCCGAGTTATACGGGTGGTCATTTCGCTTATAAGGCGGGTAATATGCTGAAATTAATTCCGCAAGGTACGGGAGCCACCGAACCATCGGAGACGTCGGTTTGGACGGTGGATACGGCATTGACCCGTGTGAATGCGAAAAACGACGGCAAAGATTATGCTTTGGGCGGTATATCCTACACGATGTGGAGTTCGTCTAACTATACTTTGGTTACTTCCGGCGGCGACTGGAAATACCTTGGCGCCTTGTCCGCTAATCGAAATGAGAAAAACCTGTGCGATGTGATTTTCGTAGTGCCTTCCAATCTGTCGGGTATGGTTACTGCCGACCCGAACAATACATTAGGCAGAGGCATATTGTTCAATGGCGAGAGAGGTGTGGGCTTTGCGGGAATGGTGTATCGCGAAGTGTATATGTTCTATATGCCCCGCGCAATCAGTCCTAATGCTTACGTCAATACATCGTTGGTATGTTTTAATACGGGAACAGCCAAAGCCAAATACAACGGCGATACGGATGTGAACCCCGGTAACGTCGGTTTCACCTTTGCCGACTCCAGGGGAAATGACTCTCCTCGTACCCTTTTCCGTTTGTATGTCTTGAACGACCAGTTCAGCAGTTGTCCCGATTCGTATTTCTTCGGGTACAACGAACAGAACTATAAGAAATACCGTAAGTCGCAGACTTTGACGGACAGTACGGCGGCGAAGAAAGTTTATACGGTGGAACGTATGCGTTGTATGAGTCGTGTGGGGGATAGTAAGTACTATCAAACAGACTTTATGTATGTACCCGAGCCGGATAGTACTTATTACTATGTGGGCAAGCAGAACACCTACCGCAACGCGGGCGATGCCCTTCGGTTAGATCCGACAGGAACAGCCATCTCAAAGTTTAAGAAGATTCGCGAATTGCCTATTTGGGGTTTAACGGGATTTACGGCTCCGGCGGGTGCGTGCGGTCAGATGATGGTGGATACCACCTCGACAGCCAACAACCTTGACGTGGCCTTCAAACCCGCAGGTTTCTTTCTGCGTACCAATACCGGTCGTAACATACGTATGCAGCCGAATGCCGACAGTACGGTATGGACTTGCGAAGAGATGTGGCATATTACCGCAGAATACGCCGCACTGACTATTAAGGCAACTATGTACTCCGGCACCGAGTATAGCGAAACCGATGCGGGAAAGGACATCCCCGGATGGAGCCAAATGGTAACAGGAACATCAGTGCCTGTGGTAGGCGGCGGCAGTATTATAGATCGGGATGGTTGGGCACGTATCTATGCCAACCATTCAGACCCGAACGGAGCGTTGGAGTTTGTGCCTGCCAACCCCGACAGACATATCCGCTACGACAACAACGGCTTTGACGGCTCACAAATCCCTGACCAATATCCTGAACTTGGTCAGACAAGTGTTACCGTTGAGAATCCTCGTTTGGTGAAAGGTTTTGATTTCTTGGGGTGGGCCACTACGCCCAATGGTATTCCAGACCCGAGGTACGCACCCGGCAATGTGGTCAGTCTGGAGGAAGGCGAATTGACCCTTTATGCCATTGCCACTTATACAGGGACAATACACGTGGCGTTCTCCTTTATGCAAGGCGGCGAACGCTATTTCCTGACCCATCCGGGTACGGCTTCCCGTTACGCAAGCGCGCGAACGGCAAGCGATTGGACGAATATGTGGCAAGGAATGGCGAATGTGGATAACGTTGAACCCAACTATATCAATACGTTCAAATTGGTCGAAAACGAGGCTTGTGAAGAAGGTGAGTACTTGCTGGATCCCTGCCGTGAATTGCGCTATGGTGCAACCGACTCTCTGCTCTTCTACGAGCATTTTGCACCTGCACACGATGAGTATTTAGGTCTCTATTACACCGACCCGAATGCCCTGATAGCCAACAATACATGGGCAGGTCTGTTCACTTCGACGGCAGGATGGCCTGACTATCGTGTGGCAGACGTGGAGAATACGAAACTGAAATCCACCCATTATGCGCAACGCGACGGAGAAGATAACCTTCAGCGTTATGAGCGCAGCAATAAGACCGAACCGTATGTCAAGTACAACGCCGCAACCCGCCAGTTTGACGGCGTGGCTTCAGAGGCAGAGGCAACCACCTTCCAAGTATCACATGTCCGCGTGGCAGACGAACATTACGTCGTTATTCCAGACACAACGGAAGAATGGAAAGACGAAATCGTGTTCGGCTACCATACCGGGGAACAAACCGAAGAGTTGGTTTGGTCCAAACTAATCGGTAAGCAACTGATGGCACTTATGAAATTGGACGATGACACCGTCTATTTCCATCCGAACTCCGAGAAGATATTGACCACGGCGAGCGATTTGCGTTTGTCGCCGAACTATCGTTTGGTACAGACCTTCACCTATATACGCGATGCGCGCGTGGAGGCATTGCATACGGTGGCGAACGATGACAAACCGCACATAAGCGAGACCTTCAACGAGTTCGGCAGACTCATCACAAGCGGTATGAACACCCCGTTGGACGTGATGTATGAGGGCGAATATATCGACATCGTGGACACGCTGCGTATCACTTTGGGTACGCGCGGACCGGTGAAAATAAAAGAATACTACGGACGTTGGAAAGAAGGGGCGGATGGACTGCATATCAATTCGGACGGCTCACGGTATCGCGACATCATCATTCGCACCAAGACCGCCCATTATGGAGAAGATATAACCAAATTGCTGTTGACTCCCGAACAAAAGAGTTATAGTTTCGCTCCGCTTTCGGGGGCAAGCAGACAAATCAATTTCACGCTTGCCAAGGTAACGACCCGTCAACTCCTTGACACGGACGGGAACGTGCTTGGAGAAGAGATTCTGACTTCGGAAGATGTGTCGGATGCTCTTCACCTGTCGGCTGGTATATGCTCTTTCACCGCCGGTGGCGCGTCGTTCCGTCTCGATAACGAACAAACACTGAATGACCATATTTCCATTGTTACCCGAGCGGACAACAGCGAAAGCGTCAAGTACGATTCACTTGCCATTTCCACCAATATAACCGTAGGCGGCATCGCTTACCCCGTTTCGGTAAGAATACCCCTTATGCAAACCGCGTTGAGCAATCACGAGTTGATATGGTCGGTGGCTCTTAACGGCACACGCTATTTCATTATGGCAGGTTCGGGCGGATTCATCTTCCGTCAGTATGACCTGAAAGGCGGTACGCTCTACAAGAAAGAAGACGGTAGAACACAACTGATTAAGGGTACAGCCGATGCCGCGAACAGTCAGACGCAATACATTACTCCGTGGGCGTATACCTTTGTCAATCAAGCAGCCCGGCAGATTACGCTGAAAACCGAGTATGAGATAAACAAGAGTTTCGTTATCAATGGCTCATCGCAACCCGATTTGGCAGGCAGCGGTTCGACTACCCTGACCTATGAATTGGTCAACGAGTATCTTAACGACAATGCCAACTACGAGCAACAGGTTAAACTCAAGTATGGTGCCGACAAGTACTTGAAGTTCTCGGTAGTGTCAGAAACGCCGTCTCTCTCACTGACGGATAATTCCGAAGAGGCAACCGTCTTCTCGTGGAGTTATCTGCTGCAGGAGTATAATCTTCTGAACAACGGATTGTACCCCAACAAGGATCAACTTGTCTTTGACTATAACAATACGACCGGTGTGTCTGTTCAGACGCGTTATAAAGCCTATCGCAACTACTCGATGCTGCTTGATAACACCGTTGTATATTGCTGCCGTGAAGACGAAGCCGACATAGCTGACCTCATCGCAGCCGACAAAGACTGGAAGACCAATTATACCATCCATTTGATTTCCGACAGCAGGTTTGAAGAAGGAGCGAGCGGATTGAGCAAATCGACCGATGGCACTACGCTTATTACCACCGTCACACCCGTAGGAGACAGCCCCACCGGCATCACGTACGGAGGTCAGTATGTCAATATAGTGGACACTTTGGACGTGGCTATCGCGCTGCAGACAGGTGCTCCCGAGTATCGCTTCAAGGATGCTTGGAGTGCGTATAGTTCGGTGAATGATGCACATCTGAAGATACCGCTCGTTCGCAAAACCTACCATCAGGCTCCCTTTGACTCAATCGTCTGCATAGTCGCCAACGATGAGTATAACTATACCTTCCCCAACACTATATCCATCGGAAGCAACGATACCCATGAGTTCGTTCTTTATACAGAGCAACGCACGGGTATGGTAACGCGCGATGCCGACCTCCACGTGGTGTCCCATACCTCCACCTCTCGCGACCTTACCGACAATATGCATTTGGATAACGCCGCCTACGCCGAGGTGCGCTTGATAGATGAGTACGGAAATACCCCCTCGTGGTGCCATATAGAAGGTAAATCTGCAAATTCCATCACTATTCAATGCACCGAGAACGGTATTCGTGCGCCGCGTGTCGCCTATCTATATCTGGCTTACACGATGCAAGACTCCAACGGCAAGTGGCGTTACATCAACTTCAAGTTCTCCGTATCGCAGTTAAGTCTGTTCCAATACACCAACAACCAAACGCTTATTCACACCAAAGGTGCTTCGGGCGATGCGTTGGTCAACGGCGCACAA
>JAIKXR010000048.1 GCA_024683975.1 Paludibacteraceae bacterium | reverse complement strand
GAAGGAACTCGCGCAACACACTCATGGTGACTTTACAGGCTTTTCGCGCTCCTATACCGCTTCGGATGTAGGATTGCCCGCCATGTCCGTCAGCCACCACACCTATCGCATAGGTGTCCGTGCTGCGGCTGAGGGATGCGTCTTGGCAGGGTTTCCCTGTCTCAAGATGACTTGAGCCTATCGTTCTGTCATGAAAAGCATACATGTCAGAAGCCGTCCGTTAAAGCGTCCAAATCCTGATTATCTGCTTTGAACTCCTGAACTTGCTCCGCAAACTCTGCCTGTTTCACTTCTGTTCCGTTTTGTGCGGCAGCGTTGCCGACACCTACACCACTGCTTTGCGAGCCAATCTTGGATGAAGTGACAGAGACAAAGCGGATAAGGGCTTTCAAATCCTCCGGTGTATGCGCGGTAAGAAGCAACTCGGAGTTACCCGTAAACTCTGCCAGAACCTGTTTGTTCGCGTCATCTCCGATGGCGACAGCCGCCTTGATAGCCACATTGAACCATTTGTTCTCTTGGATGGTTGCTAATGCTGACTGGTACGAGTCGGATGGCATCCCGTCTGACAACAGGAACAGGACAGGCGCGAAGTTTCCTGTCGGGCTGTTCATAAACTTGTTGCGGGACAGTTTGTCGTTCAGTTCGCTGATGGCAGAACCGAGATTGGTCAAGCCTCCTGCCGGTAAATCATTCCATTGCATACCCTCTACTTCTGTCGGAGAGAAGAGCCATTTGACTTCTGTGGCAAACTGCAAGCAGGCTACTTTGATTTGCGCATCGGCATTTTCTGACGAAATGCCGGCTAACTCAGGCAACACTTCGCGGATAGCGGTATTCACGGCTGCTATCTTTTCCCCTTGCATGGAGCCGGAGGTGTCCACGATGAAGAACAATGTCATTTGACGACGAGCGATTTCTACCGCTTCGAGCGGATTTTTAGGAAGTCTTGACATACTGTTGTTTCCTTTCATTTTACATTATTACTCTATCTGGTTTTATTATTACTCTATCTATTTTCCCATTCCTTGTCTGCGAAAATTGTACATCCATCCCCCTGTAGATAGGGAAGCCCATGTTGGATTCTATATTGACAGTTCTGCCATCAGGGAGCGTGCAGGTCCATGTGTCTTGCGAACGATTGATGATTCCCCATACGTATGGGTCCTTTGCGTTTCGAACCACCTCTCCAGTTACGGTAAAAGCATCATCTTTCGCAGATGTCTGATTCGCGTAGAGACACATACCCGGATAGAGCGCAATATGCTGTTTGCCGATAGACAGTGTCAGCGGTTTACCCAACTGCTTTCCACAGGTATAACAAAAGGTACCCGATCCAACCTCTGCAAACGTTTCATACCCGCAATCACACCGGAGCGTTTGATTCCGCAATTGTTGCAACACTTTCAGCCACTCATTATCGGCCATCCGCTTATTGGGGTTCGCCATCACTTCCGCGCTAAACTGTTTAAAGAACGTATCGCGCACGAACTGGGGGAACAGCTGCCATCTTTGTCTAACATTGGTATGCACTCCTGAAACAGGGCGATTGGAATCATCTTTCAAATCATAGATAAAGATGGGGTGCTCGCCATATACGTGACGCTCAATGGCATCATTGAGGCAAGGCACACTTGCCACCCGCCTCCCGTCTAACGGATGGTTATTCATCAGAAGCATGAATAGAATCACACTCAGCGAGAAATAATCGCTGAGGTTGTTCGGATTGTTCTTGCACAGGATAACCTCCGGTGCCATATAGCGGAACTTCCCACGGATACCCAGATTGGTGTCGGGCGGACACACATTGTCATTGTCGCAGATGAGCACGCTGCCTGTCTTGGGATTGAAGAAGAAGTTCCCGTCATTCAGATCCTGATAACTCAAACCCGCACGATGCAATTCGCGAAAAGCATAGGTTATCTCCATCGCCCCGTTGATTAACGCGCTCCAAGAGGCGAAGCGCGCCTTGGCTATGAGGAAACGTGAGAACTCGATATACTCTTTTGGGCGGACATCCATCACATAGCCTGAATACACGGGACTGTTGACCATCCACTTCGGCCATAGGAAATGTTTTGTGGGTGCTCCCTTACGGATATTATCCAGCAGGTTCAGCATAAACTTTTTGCTCGGACGTTTGGCGTAAATCTTCAGGGCATAATCCTTGCCATCCACCTGTGCAAGATATACCGCTCCCTGTCCGCCTTCTCCGAGCAGACTCTTTACGACGGCTGTCGAACCGTTACTGAGAGGAATCGTGGTCCCCTGTTTCAATGTTTTCATATCTGACTCTTTTTACTGTTATAAAAAGAAGAGCCACCCGAGGGCGTACTGCTACTACGACACCTCAAGCGACTCTCTACAACCATTAACAATACCCGGGTAGCAGCCGAGTTTTGTTTTCGACTGCGAAGGTACTGCTTATTTACGGACCTTTCAGAATTTTCAGTCCAATAAGAAATGTTGCGAAAATACGATGAATTTTCTAAACATTCAACTACATCTTATCCTTCTGCATTAGAAAGACGTAATTTATGCGTTAGAGTACAGGAGTAAAAATTTTGATTTTGGAACGTAGTGGGTGGATAGGTATGTATCGGCAAAGCAAACTCATGGTAGAAATCAAAACTATCGTCTTTACTCAGAAATAATTTTAGATAATACTTATCGACGTCTTTAAGATAGTTTGCGACATACCCTCTTTGAACATTCCATAATGCAGAAGATGAGATGTTGGCATTTGCTTTCATCTCTTCAATTGTCTTACTTTCGATTAATCCGATATGCTCGGCAATCTTGTAGAAGAAGCGCAGAAATTGATTCTCATTTTGAAATGCTGCACGGAAGTATGCCATGACGATAGCAAGAGCCTTCATCCTAAAATTATAAACAGGTTGTTGGGACGATTCAGCGTTGCAAGTAATCAGAGAAAAGACTTTTGCGTCTGTTTCAGTATAATCCAAACGAAGTAAGCCTTGTTCATCCTCCGATGAAGAGGCGGGTGAGATGTATGGTCCTAAGATGGTTTCAAGAAAGGCACTTCTCTCCATGTCTATTGTGGAAAGAGGTATTGATAATTTCGTCTTGCCTATCTTAAGTTCAAGCATCTTGCTTCGAGCATTTTGTTTCACCTCTTTGAAATAGGTGTCCAAAAAAGTATTGATCGCCTCTGCTATCGGCTTCGCTTTGGAATGATATTCGGTTTGTAAAACATCCGAATAGATGGAGATTAGTTTTCCGTATCTGATGGTATGAACGGCGAAATCTAATAACAACTGAGCATACGTATCCTTCCCCAAGGCATATTTCCCTTCATAAGAATAATCAACGATAGCTTCTGTTATAAACATCGTCACCTCAGACATTGGTTCAGAACAATGTATTTCTAACGGAATAAGTTTCATATAGACACTTAGGATTTATGGTATATAGTTAAACCGTTGCAAAGATACTGCTTTTATTTCATATCCACAAACCTCCATTATGGGAAAGTTGATCAAGCAACTTTCCCATAATGAGAGAAGATTTCGTATGGTGTAGATTCGCATTGTCTTCAGACATATATCTTTCTATATGTCCTCCAAGAAATGCGATTAGTATAATTAATACAATCGCTCCCTGTCACGGAAACTGCTCCAGCGATGCATAACACCATCTCTGTCAACTGTAATGATACCATTTCCTGCCCAGTAGGCATTTACAACGATACTTGGATAGGAAAGTGTTTGACGCTCTTGGTTAGAACTGTAAACCTCTACCAAGCCATTCCATACTTTGACGACTCCATAACGGACGTACTTCTCTTCAAACATAATCTTACAAAGTTTTAATTACCGAACAGAACACCTACAGATACAACAGCAGCAACCAATGCCAATATCCCTAAAACTATCAATAACGCTTTTACAGATTTCCCTTTCTTTGTCTTATAGTAATTTTTCTTCACTATCTTTTGGACAGATTCGTCTGAAGCAAAAGCACTCTTGGCGTAGGACAGTATGACATCAAAACGGTACTGCCATGCGTCATGGATAGTCTGGCTGGGTAATTCAAAATCCAACGTATCGTCATCGTCTTCATCTTCCAACCCTTTGACTCTGATTGCCAATGCACTTTCCTTTACAGGCTTGGCCAATTCACGTTCACATTCTTGCAACATACGGATGAAGTCTTCGGGAGTTGCAGGCATTTCCATGTTCTGGATTTGTTCGGCCTGTAATTGCGCCTGTGTGACTTCTTCTTGGAATTCATCAATCAATGAATCCAACCGTCCGCGGTAATCGTCCCGTTTTGCGTCTTTTCTTTCCCTCTCATGTTCGTTCCTTTTTGATTTTTCCTCACGGGAATGTTCAAGAGCAGATGCCGCTTGCTCTTTAAGAAAATCTGATAATGCCATAATAAAAAAATAATAAATTATGCCTACTCTTTATCAACACTCCGTTAAAAACGGACTTAATTTATTAAAAATAAATGCGTTATTTGACATATTTTAGCACTTGAAAATTTGGTCAAGTGGGAGAAATGTTGTATCTTTATAGTCTGACAAACAAAAAGTTACAATGATTTCAGACCCACTCAACCAATTCGCTCAAATTTGTGAAGAAACACTGCTATCGTGTACACAAAAAGTCAATAAACCCCTCAAGCAAAACATCGTCGAGGTTTTGACATTGTATATGGCTTTAAACTCGCGTATCAACTTTACTCAGATGGGAAAAGCAGGCAAACGTATAGAGCAAACTTATCGCAATGTCTTCCAAAAAGACTTTGACTGGTTGGAGTTCAAC
>JAIKXR010000129.1 GCA_024683975.1 Paludibacteraceae bacterium | reverse complement strand
GCATATAACAGCGCATCCCAACTGACACAAAAGGTATATGCCAACGGTATTACCACCGACTATACCTACAACGCCAACGGTTGGATTGAGAGCATCTCCGCAGCCAAGTCCGTTCTCTCGCTGAAGACGACCTATGATGCCGTCGGAAATATCACCAAACGTGCCGACCTATTGGACGATAGTCGCACGGAGAACTACACCTATGATGCTATCGGACAGATTCTGAGTCAAACACGCGGTAGCAGCAAGACCGAATGGCAGTATGACCTGCTCGGCAACCGCGTGAAGGAACTGAAAAACGGTGTTGCAACCAACTACACTGCCAATAATATAAATGCCTACACCGCCGTATCCGGAGCGATAAATGTAACTCCCACATACGACGGTAACGGCAACCTGCTTACTGACGGCAGCCATACCTACCAATACGATTTAAGTAACCGTCTATCAAGTGCTGACAACAAGGCTGCCACTTACGCCTACGATGCACTCGGCAGGCGTATATCGAAGGCCACGGCGGACGGTACGCTGACCTACTGTTATGTCGGCAATCAGATGGTGGAGGAGTACAAGGACGGTACATTGTCACGGCAGTGGCTTTATGGCGATGACATAGACGATGCCGTGATGATGCAGGTAGGCAACGATTCATATTGGTATCACACCAACCACCTTGGCTCGCCGATGTGTCTTACTGACAGCAAAGGCAATATCGTGGAGCGGTATGAATACGATGCCTTTGGAGCACCCTCGTTCTTTGATGCGCAAGGCAACACACTTTCCCAATCGAAAGTGGGTAACACGATTCTTTTTACCGGTCGCGAGTACGATTACGAAACAGAAACCTACTATTTCCGCGCCCGTCAGCAGCATCCGCTTCTTGGTCGCTTTATGCAGCACGACCCGCTGATGTATATTGACGGCATGAACGATTATGCGTATGTGGGGAATATGACCATCGTTTACGTCGATATAACGGCAACTCTTAGAGTTAATAATATATCCTCATTGGGCAAAATGTTCCCTTCGAATACAGGTAGAGGTGCAGGTGGCTTTTCAGGAGGACGCAACAATTGGGGAAATCGAGGCGGAAATCGAGGCGGAAATACAGGTGGAGGTAGAACTGGCGGGACAACTGGATCAATCTTTGGAAACGGTTTTCCTCCTGCTCATGCAGGAGATTGTGATGTCACAAATTCTCCTAATAATAACTCGTTGAATGGTGAAGATATAGGTGATTTGTTGGGAGGACTTATAGGTGGAGCATTAGTAAATGGACTCGCTGCAGGTGCATCTGCTGCTGCAGCAGGTGCAATCGGTGGTGCAATTGGTGGTCCCGTTGGTGCAGCATTAGGTGGACTCGTTGGTTTTGGGGTTGGATTTGCTATTGGTACAGCAGGATCAATGGCTGGCTCGGCAGTAGGTCGAGCTATAGGGAGATCTTTTGACCACTAAAATTTCAATGACTAAATAGTATCAAAAAACGACAAACTATTATGAAACACTATACATCAATAATATTTTTCTCTCTGTTATTTTCACTATCTTGTCTTGCGGATAACAAAAAGGATTGTATATGCGATGGGACTTGTGGTGATGATAATCCTACGGGTACGGAGAATCCCCAGCCTCATCCAGGTGATGATGCTTCGGCTACGGAGCAGCGGTCGTCTGACCCGAACGAACTGATTGGTCCGTCCGGCTACGACACGTTGCGATGGGTCAGCATCAATGATGTGCTTAACTACATTATCTATTTCGAAAATGACCCCAACTTCGCTACTGTGCCTGCACAAGTGGTGGATGTTCGTGTGAACTTAATCAATCGGCAGACAATGGTGTCATTCAATGTCGGCGAGTATGGTTTTGCAAACCAAGTCTTTGACAACGGAATAGGTGGCAGTTTCTGCAAGGCTCGTCTTGATTTGCGGGACAGTATGTCTATTTATGTTGATTTCCTTGCCGGTTTGGACATCGAACGCTTTGATGCCTTTTGGCGTTTCAGCTCTATAGACCCCGCATCAGGTTATGCTGTCTATGAAGCAGACAAAGGTTTGTTGCCGGTGAATGACTCTACCCATATAGGTGAAGGTTTTGTTAATTTTTCAATCAGACCTTCTGACGATATGCAAACGGGCGATACGTTAAGCCTGATGGCAAAAATCCTGTTCGACCAAAATGATACTATTCCGACCAACCGTTGGTGCAATCGTATTGATGCCGGTGCTCCGACAAGTAAAGTTTTTGCTCAACAAGACGAGCAGAACCAACTTCTGTACCATCTTTCGTTTTCTGCTCAGGATGATACCGGAGGATGCGGCGTGAAGCATGTTGTTCTGTACGTGTCCGACTATCTCGGAATATGGCAGGAATATGCAGTATGTCCTGTTGATACTACGATAGACTTTAAGGTTGAAAACGGGCAATCGTATAGTCTGATGGCAATAGGTGAAGATTATGTCGGTAATCGTGAGATATTTAAGCCTATTCCTGATACTGTCTTGAACAAGACTATGGCACCGGAAGGGCTTATGCTCTCGACTCAAAGTTTTGGAGAAGATTTGGCTGTTGGCGACTATATCGCCACAATTTCTACTCTGAATGCTCGTGATGGTGAAACTTTTGTTTATGCCCTTGCCGAAGGGGACGGCGCTATCCACAACGACCTTTTCTATGTGGACGGCGACCAGCTCCGCTTGAAAGAATCATTGCGCTGTGCAGCAGATTCTGTATATAAGATCCGTTTGAGTACCACCGACAGAGGAGGGTTGAAATTCAGCAAAGCCTTTACGCTCAATATGAGTTATGCCTTCGGCAGACCTAAGACTGACACCCTTGCTGTAACCATCTGCGAAGGGGACACCCTGTTCTTCCACGATGAACCCTATACGAAGGCGGGTCCGTATCTGATAACCGTACCGCAGGAGTTTATGTGCGACAGCACCTATCTGCTGCAACTGACCGTCCTGCCCGTACCGCAGAAACCTGTTCTTACCGTCATCGGCGACACCATGTGGGTTTCTTCGGCGGAAACAGGTAACCAGTGGCATTATGCCGATGGCAGTTATGTACAGAATGCCACGGAACGTGACTTCGTACCATCCGGTCCGGGGACATACTACGTCACGGTGGACAACGGCAACTGTTCCTCCGAACCATCCGCTTCGTTTGAGATTCTGTCCGCCTATACAGTCACCGTTCTTTCTGCGGATGAAACGAAAGGAACAGCCACCGGCGGCGGCGAGTACGCCTTTCTTTCCAAAGTACCCCTTACTGCCATTGCCGCCGAAGGGCATCATTTCGTGCAATGGTCTGACGGCGTGACTGAAGCGGAACGCATAGTGACGGTATGTGCCAAAGACACAACCTATACGGCAACGTTTGCTCCGAACATCTACCATATCGACGCACTCTCTGCAAATGAGGAGATGGGTAAGACAGAAGGAACAGGTGACTATGAATACAAGTCCGACGTAACGCTGAAAGCTACTGCCAATACAGGTTATCACTTCACCAAGTGGACGGACGGTATCGGAACAGCGCAACGTACTGTAACGGTGGGTCTTGGAGATGCACAGTATGTGGCTGAGTTCGACTTCAAT
>JAIKXR010000041.1 GCA_024683975.1 Paludibacteraceae bacterium | reverse complement strand
CGGTTCTGTCGCTCTTCTCTTTTGCAGCGATTATCCCCGTGCTGCGGATTCTTTTCGGCTTGACGGCAATGGAAGTGCAATGTGTGGATCTGGCGCAGGTGCAAGGTCTGCAGGAGACGATAGCTGCTTTGCGCAATAACCTCTACTGTCTGCTGAACGAGCAGATTGCCCTTCACGGAGCGGGATATGTGTTGTTGCTGTTGGGGTTGTTTCTTGTCGTGATGACCGGATTCAAATGCGGCACAGCGTGGCTGGCAAACTACTATATGGTACCTATCCGTACAGGGGTTCTGCGTGATCTCAGGCAACAATTATACGACAAGATTCTGTCGCTTCCTATGGGGTATTTTACGGAGGCGCGGCGCGGAGACGTGATTTCGCGTATGACGAACGACGTGAATGAAGTGGAGACATCTATCATGTCGGCGTTGGATATCCTTTTCAAGGACCCTGTAATGATTCTGGTATATCTGGTCACGCTCTTTGTTATCTCGTGGCAGTTGACTCTCTTCGTACTGGTATTGATGCCCGTTTCGGTTTTTTTCATCGGCCGTATAGGCAGGAGCCTCAAGCGTGCATCCCGACGCGGGCAGGAGCAGAACGCCGAGATTCTTTCGGTAGTCGATGAAACCCTGTTGGGGCTGCGTGTGGTGAAGGGTTTCAACGCGCAGGCCAAACTGCGGGCACGTTTTACATCGCTTGTCAACGCTACGCGTGCCACTTTCAACCGTATCAACCGCCGTTATTATCTGGCGCACCCGCTCTCGGAGTTCCTCGGCACGGCGCTCATTGCGGTTATCCTATGGTTCGGAGGACTCCTTATTCTCAGCAATCACGCTACGATTGACGCTTCAACATTTATCTATTATCTGGTAATCTTCTATTCGATTATCAATCCCGCCAAAGACCTGTCGAAAGCGGCGTACGGTATCCGCCGCGGTATAGCTTCGTTAGAGCGTATCGACACGATTCTCTCCACTCCGTCCAATATACCAGAGCCGTCGCAGCCTGCACCGGTTGTTTTCGAGCATGCCGTCTCGTTCCGGGATGTCTTTTTCTCTTACCGTCCGGATTGCGAAGTGCTGGCGGATATACAGCTGACAATCCCGAAAGGTCAGACCGTAGCTCTGGTAGGCCAGTCCGGCAGCGGAAAAACGACCCTTACGGACCTCTTGCCGAGGTTCTACGATCCGTCGGGTGGCCGCATTGAACTCGACGGGGTCGATATACGCCGCTTTGCGACGCACGATTTGCGTGCGCTCATGGGGATTGTATGTCAGGAGCCGGTGCTTTTCAACGATACGGTTTATAACAATATCACTTTCGGCGTCGATACGAGTTTGCCTGCGCCGGACGGCTTGACGTGGAACGAGGCGGTGGAGCAAGCTGCACGGATCGCTAATGCCCATGAGTTTATCGTTTCTATGCCGGATGGCTACAATACCGTTATCGGAGACCGCGGCAGCCGTCTGTCCGGAGGTCAGCGGCAGCGGCTGAGTATAGCACGTGCAATATTGAAAAACCCGCCGATACTCATTCTTGACGAGGCAACTTCGGCGCTCGACTCCGAGTCTGAACGGCTCGTTCAGGAAGCCCTGGAACACTTGATGTCTGACCGTACTACGCTCGTCGTGGCACACCGTCTCTCTACAATCAAGCATGCCAATCTTATCTGCGTCCTGCATGAAGGACGTATCGTTGAGCGCGGCACACATGAACAACTCTACGCCCTCGGCGGCTATTACACCAAACTCGTTGACATGCAAAAATAAATGACAAATCACCAATCACAAATAACAAATGCAAAACCCCGGGTTTTGCTTGGCATGTCCGGAGGAATCGATTCTACGGTCTCTGCCATGCTTCTGTTGGAGCAAGGGTATGAGGTCGTGGGCGTCACTTTCCGCACCTACGACAGTATGAAGGACTCCTGCTTCGCCAAAGAGAAGGGCTGCTGCACGATCGAGTCGGTCATGGAGGCGAAACATAATGCCGATCGTATGGGGTTTGAACACCATATTGTAGATTTCCGCGCACCTTTCCGCCGATGCGTCATACAGAATTTTATCGACGAATATATGTCCGGCAGGACACCGAATCCCTGCGTGCTGTGCAATTACGCAATTAAATGGGGGGAGATGCTGCATCTGGCGGACGAGATGGGGTGTGATTTTATTGCCACGGGTCACTATGCACGTATCGCAGAGCGCGGGGGACATCTCTATCTGACTGCAGCAGCGGATACACATAAGGACCAGACGTATTTCCTCTGGATGCTGACAGAGACACAGTTGCGCAGAACGCTTTTTCCTCTCGGGGATTATACCAAAGACCAGGTACGGGAGATAGCACGTGCGCACGGATATGAGAAATTAGCGACAAAACGCGAGAGCCAGGAAATATGCTTTGTGCCGGATGACGACTATCGTACCTTCCTGCGCGCGAACGTGCCCGATTATAATGAACGCGTGCGCGCAGGCGAGTATGTCAATGCGGAGGGCAAGGTATTAGGCACTCATGACGGTTTCGTCAACTACACGATCGGCCAGCGCAAAGGACTCGGTATAGCGCTCGGGCATCCCGCCTATGTCGCACATATCGACGCTGATGCCAACCGCGTCACGCTCGGTACGAACGATGATATGTATGCAACCAACTTGCAATTTAAGCTAATAACCCCGATAAGACCCTTACACGAAACCGATTCCCCTGTTACCGCGAAGATCCGTTATCGCACGCAGGGTGTGGAAGTGAAATTAGAAACAGACCCGGCACAAAAAACAGGCTCGCTGGTCTTCAGCAAGCCTGTCTGGGGTGTTACCCCCGGTCAATCCGTAGTCCTCTATCAGGACGGCCTGGTAATCGGCGGGGGAATAATTATTCAATAGTTTATTTGCCGAAATAACGTTTGAACAAGCCTTCGAAACCTCTTCCGTGGCGAGCTTCGTCGCGTGCCATCTCGTGTACCGCGTCGTGGATCGGGTCGAGGTTCAACTCTTTCGCACGTTTTGCGATTTTCAGTTTATCCTCGCAAGCGCCGGCTTCCGCCATCATACGTTTCTCCAGATTCGTCTTGGTGTCCCAAACGACTTCGCCTAACAGTTCAGCGAAGAGCGAAGCGTGGTCTGCTTCTTCGTACGCATATTTGCGGAAGGCAGCGGCGATCTCGGGATACCCCTCGCGGTCAGCCTGACGCGCCATTGCCAGATACTGGCCTACCTCTGTGCACTCGCCCATGAAATGCGCACGAAGACCTTCATAGATAATCGGGTCTTTCTCGTCTTTCGCAACACCTACGATATGCTCGCAGGCGAAATTGAGTTTGCCTTCTTCGGCTACTTTCCATTCTACGATTTGTTTGCATTGAGGACAACGCTCCGGTGCCTCTGTGCCCTCGTGTACATAACCACAGATCGGGCAAATAAATTTCTTTACCATAGTGTTAAAATTTTAAAGGGTTAATATTCAATTTACAATTCACAATTTACAAATTTTTTCCG
>JAIKXR010000037.1 GCA_024683975.1 Paludibacteraceae bacterium | reverse complement strand
TAATCCGAAAATTAGCGCTTCAAGTGGTCAGAAACCATTCAGATAAAAGAAGTGTCAGGAAAAGACGGTTCAAAGCCTCATTGAATGCGGACTACATGTTAGATATGGTCAAAAACTATAAATTTTGATGCGGTTGCCCTGCAGGAATAGTTTTTTTATTGTGCGATTCCAGAAAACATACTATCTTTGCCGCCCGTTGTGTCTGACATGGATAAAAAGATAAGAATATCCGATATAGATAAGAATGTCCGACATGGTAATTAACAAGAATGTCCGACGTGGATAAGAATATCTGACATAGTTAATTATGTCCGGCATAGATAGTTAAAAAGAAAATCCGACGTAGATAATTAAAAAGAACATCTGTATATGATACACATTACTTTCCCTGATGGCGGTGTCCGCGAATATGAAAGCGGCATCACGCCCCTCCAAGTGGCTGAATCAATCAGTCAGAGACTCGCACAAGACATCCTCGTGGCAAGCATCCGTCCCATCGAAGGCGAACCCGCCAACCTTGACGAAGGATGGCAGATAGTGGACCTCAACACACCTCTTGCCGAAGACATCCGTATCCGTCTGCACAAATGGGAAGACCCCGAGGCGAAAAAGGCCTTCTGGCACACTTCGTCCCACCTGATGGCTGAAGCCCTGCAGGAACTTTATCCGGGCATACAGTTCGGTATCGGTCCCGCTATCGAGAACGGCTTCTATTACGATGTGATGCCTGCCGAAGGACAGGTCATCAAGGAGCAGGACTTCCCTGCCATCGAAGCCAAGATGATGGAACTGCGTGCCAAGAAAGAGCAACTGGTGCGCCGTCCCATAGCCAAAGCGGACGTACTGCGCGACTTTGAAGCCAAAGGCCAGACCTACAAGTGCGAGCTCATCAGCGAACTGGAGGACGGACACATCTCCACCTATACGCAGGGTAACTTCACCGACCTCTGCCGCGGTCCGCACTTGCTCTCAACCGAACCCATCAAAGCAGTCAAAGTGCTTTCCTGCGCAGCCGCCTACTGGCGTGGCGACGATAAACGCCCGATGATGACGCGTGTCTATGCCATCACTTTCCCAAAGAAAGCCATGCTGGACGAATACCTTGTTCTGCTGGAAGAAGCCAAGAAACGCGACCACCGCAAGATAGGCAAGGAGATGGAACTCTTCATGTTCTCCGATATGGTCGGCAAGGGACTGCCCATCTGGTTGCCCAAAGGCACGGCTCTCCGCCTGCGCCTCGAGGACTTCCTCAAGAAGATACAGAAACGCTATGGCTATCAGCAGGTGATGACCCCGCATATCGGCAACAAGAACCTCTACATTACCTCGGGCCACTGGGACCACTACGGCAAGTATTCGTTCCAGCCTATCACGACTCCCGAAGAGGGCGAGGTCTATATGCTCAAACCGATGAACTGCCCCCACCACTGCACCATCTACAAGAACTCGCCGCGTTCCTACAAAGACCTGCCTCTCCGCATCGCCGAGTTCGGCACCGTCTATCGCTACGAGCAGTCGGGCGAGCTGCACGGACTGACACGTGTCCGCTCGTTCACGCAGGACGACGCGCACATCTTCTGCCGTCCCGACCAGGTGAAGCAGGAGTTCATCCGCGTGATGGAAATCATCGAAATAATCTTCCGCGCCCTCAACTTCCAGAATGTCGAGGCACAGATTTCGCTGCGCGACCCCAATAACGACACCAAGTACGTCGGCTCCGACGAGGTATGGCAGAAAGCCGAACAGGCTATCATCGAGGCCTGTCAGGAGAAGAACCTCAAGGCGCACGTCGTCACCGGCGAGGCGGCGTTCTACGGACCCAAACTCGACTTTATGGTCAAGGACGCCATCGGCCGCAAGTGGCAGCTCGGCACCATCCAGGTGGACTACAATCTGCCTGAACGCTTCCAACTCGAATACACAGGCGAGGATAATCTCAAGCACCGTCCCGTGATGATTCACCGTGCGCCGTTCGGCTCGATGGAACGCTTCGTGGCCGTGCTCATCGAGCATACAGCCGGCAAGTTCCCGCTCTGGCTCACTCCCGACCAGGCGGTCGTTCTACCCATCTCGGAGAAGAGCAACGACTATGCTTACCGCGTGCAGCAAATGCTTGACGAGCAGAACGTCCGCGCCATCGTGGATGACCGTAACGAGAAACTCGGACGCAAGATCCGCGACAACGAAATCAAGCATATACCTTATATGCTGGTTGTCGGCGAGAAGGAAGCCGAACAGGGCATCGTCAGCGTCCGCCAGCAGGGTGCTGCCGACCTCGGTCAGATGACCATCCAACAGTTCGCCGACCTCGTCAACGAGCAAGTCAGAAAAGATACCGCATCCTACTAAGGACGCGGTATCTTATGTATGAACCATATCATAAAGCAGTTTGTCCAAAGCCTCCGACGAAGCCTTGTCCCATTCCGGTCGGAAAGAGCCGACGCGTTCATTGTAATAGGTGGCGAGTTGGCGGGCATATTCCACCAGATCAGGAGCGGCAACAAGCATGTCGCATTCTTTGCCACTCTTTTTTAGTAAGATGAGTTCGTCTATCTTCGCACGGATATCTTGATTGTCAATGGTAGCTTCGACAAGTTCCTTGAACGGAATAGGTGGAAGCGTCTGATTTTCTTCTATCCATTTGCAAGCAAGAATGCCCCGAAGATAGTAGAGGAAGCGCTTCATGGGGTATCCTTCTTTCTGCAAATAACGTTCGTTGTGCTTGTTGTACACATGGTTGTAGTGGTACATTGAACGAACGGAATTGAAGTGCTGCTTGGCAATTTCCTGTATACGCGCACCGAACTCCTCGTCAACGAAATAGACCTTTGGCGAGGCGAGCCATTCAAGGAGAGACGGGTTGTTCTTACGCAGCAAGGAGAGTGCTTTGCGCAGTTCCCATCCGACAAGATCGACATCGTCATCATATACGTGATCTATGACATCGCGTTTCTCCTCGACGGAGAAATACCATTCGGGTTTGTGAACATAGATAAAAACGCACATCACAATCGCTATTGCGAGACTCAAAACCCCATGCCCGACTACCGGATTCGACGGCAAGTAGAACTTTGACATCGTAGTCACGCTCCACTTCTTTTAGGTGCTGCATGATGTCAAAACACTCAATCTGGCGGTTGTAATGATGATTATGCAAATCACGACAACGGTCACGTAAATACGGAGCCAAATACTGCTTTTCCGACAACGAATCATCCGGAAATGGTTTCCCATAGCGGAACAGATCAAAAACATCAGCAAGAAAATCCTTGTCAGGGAACTCTTCGAGGACAATCTCCGTACATGAACGCTGCACACCAATATGCGTGACACGATAGGTCTTACCGACTTCCAGTTCCGTGTACTCCCCGCGTAACCAACTCTGAGTGGATATGCAAACGGCAGTAAAGCCATCCACTTTGTTGTAATAATATTCAAGGTCAGACATAGTCATTATAATTCGAATTTATATGATTTCACAATAGTGCCGAGGCAATCGACGCAGATGAGACAGTCATTGATGACGATAGTGTTATTAACCTGCGTATGACCAAAGACTTGCTTGAAGGATGTGCCTGCAAACAGGTTGTGTTCTGCCAACGTCCACGGTCGAATCCAAAGCGGAGAATGCGTAGGTGACTCGCCGGACAAGTCCATAAATTCTAAAGCATTCACATCGAAGGAAAATTCAACCTTGTTATGTTTCCAAAGGTCGTTAATGTTATCAGCCACGGCGGAAGGCTTCTCGCCATTGTATGCTCCAAACTCCTTCTCATACCACTCCTTGGATACACCTGCGTGCGTGACAAGGATAGAATCTGCAATAGCATAAGCTACTCCGTAGAAGAGTTCAACAACATCTGCAAAAGCTTGTTTAATGTCAATAGCGTGCATGTAGTCGAAACGAGTGGCACGGTCTGAGGATTCGAGGTAATGCAAGTCGTGATTACCATAAAGCAATACGGTCTCCGGGTGCAGCTTCTTGAAAGCAATAATGTCGGCAAAGTTCTGCATTAGTTCTGCAGGTGAAATCTTATCGTAAGGATCAAAATAGTCCCCCACAAAGACATTGACGCAATCGTTTTGGACAAGTTCCCTCCAGCATGTCCTACCGTGGATGTCTCCTATGATGTTATAGTTTTTCTTCATTGTATATAGTCTAAAATCGGGTGCAAATATAATACATTTTTCAAATATACAAATATTAGAGGTCAAGGCGGGACTTGACCTGCAACCGTAGTGTATAAGACTCCTGCGCTAACCATTGCGCCACTTGACCTAAGGACGAATTATCCTTTCAATACCATGACAGGCCAGAGTTGGTGAAGCGGGCGAACAAGGTCGGATTGGTTAGCCATGACGGTGTTGATATCCTTGTATGCGCCCGGGGCTTCGTCCAGTTGGTCCTGCTGGTTCATAAAATGGACGATGTTCTGACTGTCCATAATATGCTGCTGGTTCTTAAGGTCGAGTTGCCGGCATGCTTCTTTGCGTCCCATTACACGTCCTGCTCCGTGCGAACAGCTCTCAAACGAATGCGGATTGCCCAGTCCTTCCACAATGAAGGAGCTGGTTCCCATCGAACCGGGAATGATGCCTATTTCGTCCTTGCGTACACGCGTCGCGCCCTTGCGGTGGACGATGACATCGTGTCCGAAGTGGTGTTCCCAAGCCGCGTAATTATGTGCGATGTTAATCATCGGTTCGAAGGTGACGGCGGGTGCGTGTTCCCGCAGTATGCCGCTGATACGCGTCATCATCAGGCGGCGGTTGCATAAGGCGAAGTCCACGCAGTAGTTCATTGCATCCCAATACTCCTTGGCTTCAGGCATTTGGATTGGCAGAAATTCCAATCCGGGAGTGATATCCGAATAAAACCAGTCACACAGACGCTTGGCTTCCCTGCCATAATAGTCGGCAATCTTCTTGCCAAGGTTGCGGCTGCCGGAGTGAATCATAATCCACAGGCGGTTGTCCGTGTCTTTCTGCAACTCAATGAAGTGGTTGCCCCCTCCGAGCGTGCCGAGTTGGTGACGCGCAGAAGAATAGAGGTTCTTGATTTCCGGCATGGAGTCGATGTCGTACCCTTGCGGCATATATTCCTCCGGCACGGGTTCCTCATGATGGTCGGCACCGAACGGAATAACTCTGCGGATGTCATCGGCGATGCTGACCAGTTAGCGGCGGTCTAACGTGCGATAATCAAGGTTCGTCTTTATGGCACACATACCGCAGCCTATATCCGCGCCGACGGCGTTGGGAACAAGCACTCCGTCCGCGGCAAGTACGCCGCCTATGGGCATACCCATTCCAGCGTGCGCGTCCGGCATAAGCGCGATATGGTGAAAAGCAAAAGGCAGCATAGCCAGATTGCGAGCCTGTTCCAGTGCAGACTCTTCAATTTCTTCGAGCCACATCTTTATGGGCACTCTGTTTCCTGTAATAACTTTCATAAGGCGATAGTTGTTTTTAGGTTAAAAATATAATCAGGCAACAAGCGACAGGACCATTAGACCAATGCTCTACCCGCTGAGCTACATCTGCTTCTTCCACGGTGCATTTTCGTGAAGTAGAAGCGATGGCAGGATTCGAACCTGCGACACCCGGTTACGAAGGAATTCCTATCTACGGCACTGATTATAATAAAGCAAGGTAACAATCAATTGGGCTCTATTACATCTTAAAGGAGAAGAAGATGTAAGCGTAACATGCCATTCTTAGGTTCGAAGAAATCCCAATTTACGACACTTGCTCTCCCGTTTATGTCAATGTTCAAAATTATTGGTATTACCTTCGGCTACTGAAATATAGTTCAGGAAATGCTCCGAAAAACCAGATATTTCAGCAGTCCAAACTCCTTTGTAATTTATCCCCTTTGTGTTGGCACTGACATCACAAATGTAGTTGCGTTCTCCAAAAGGCTTTGGAGTGCGTTTATCAGGGAAATCACAGTCTTGCGAATCGGAGAAAATGATGATTCTGTCAAATTTCTTATCGGCAAACTGTTCCTTGCACCATTCCAAGCATTGGCGCGTAAAGATGCCACCTCCGCCCAAACGGTTTTCTGATTCTTTGATCTGCTTTAGCAAATCAAAACCGTATTTGGGATAACGGATATGCTCGGATGAACATACTCGATCACTATCGTTACCGGCAGTGGCGACTAACTCAAAATCTTCACACTGGTTTATCGCCAGAATCGCCATAGCACAAGCGGCATCCAAGCGGGTATAAGTGGATTTCATAGACAGATTGGCATTCATAGAACCGCTCACGTCAACAATCATCAGTGTGTTACCTTTCAACTGCGGCAATTGTTTGTATGATTCAAGCATCGCCAGTTCTATCTGATGCTCAAACTCCGGAGTTTCGCGAACAGCTTTGATAAAGTCAAATGGAAGTAGCATGTGTGAACGAATACTGCTTATCGCATGGCCTATGACATGGCGGTCCACTTCTACCTGTTTCATGTTACGCAAATTGCGCAAAGTAGCCAATGCTCCAAGCTTATTTTCTGTTATCAGACGTGTCCACTCATCTTTTTTATTCTTACCGGAACTAAGCGCTACTTCCCATGTGTCGGGAGTTTGCAATTTGCGTTCAGCGATACGTTTATATAATGCCGTTTCCTCATCGTTACGCGGTTTAGGGTGGCAGATAAACATCACATCGCGAAGTTTAATGGGCGCGTCTCGGTCATATTTGGCGAATTGGTATTCGTCAAAATTATAGAAGGCATCAGCCAAACCAAACTGGGCTTGTTTGCAAAGCGGCTTTTTGCCATCGTGCCAATAGAGTGCCATGAAGTCAGACAACATGTCGGCGCGGGTTATGATTTGCGGGAGCAATTGACGTACATACTTGCGATGCTCGTCATGTTTACACATCTCAACCGCGATGAACAAAGGAGTATGGCGCAGTTTCTGCTCCTTGCGCGCTTGTAATGCAATATTATATACTTCTTCAGGGGCGCAAAGAGGGATGAGTCGGCATATCTCATCTGACACCGATTGGCCATCCATATAAGCTATGTCTTCCCACAGCAGATTAGCCATCACCGCACGCCGCAGAGATTGCACATCCGATTGCTTTGCGGCCAAAGCACCCATACCGCCAGCCAAACGGTCATCAAAAAAAAGTTGGCTCTTTGTAGAATTTAACTTGCTCATAGTAGTATATAATTTAATAATATATAAGGTATAGGAGCGACAGGCGATATGGCTTTCGGAGGATTCGAACCTCAGTAACCGGCTTTGATACGAAGTAAGCCATATCAACGGCATCCTATTAGCTAGCAGGAGCAACGGGCGATTGGGTTGAGGAGCGACCGCTTTGATTTGCATCAAAAAAATCTCCTCTATGTTTAGTCAAAGACAAGGTAATTGGCCTGTTGGAGGTGCGAAGTAACCCAATCTAACGGCACCCTGCAAATATTTCAATGTATGTTTAGAGCTACTAATCGGAATCGAACCAACAACCTGCTCATTACAAGTGAGCTGCTCTGCCAATTGAGCTATAGTAGCGAACTCTCAATTCTAAACCCGTTGCTGGCTGCATAAGGAACACCTTGAGATTTGTTTTTGAGCGGAAGCGGTAGGATTCGAACCTACGGAGCCTTTCGGCTCGCCTCGTTAGCAGTGAGGTACTTTAGACCACTCAGTCACACTTCCATTGGTTGCGGACTCAGACTCGAACTGAAACTTAGGATTATGAGAC
>JAIKXR010000004.1 GCA_024683975.1 Paludibacteraceae bacterium | reverse complement strand
TCAACGGGAAAGGTTGAGGGCATCAACAATAAGATAAAGGTTATGAAGCGCAATGCATATGGTTTTAGAGATGACAAGTATTTTACCCTGAGACTATACGCCCTACACTACTGCCGCATCACTCGAAATGTCGGATGAACCATTCTTCTTTCCGATACGGGCGTAATACTGGTTCTCCTGTAGGTCTGCGTCGGTCAGGTCTTCACGTGTGCCTATCTTGGCAGCTGTCGGGTTGGCATAGTAGATGTACTGCAGATGCTCCTCGTCAATCTCCTCCGCACCCATATAGGCAATCGGGTACTTCGGTTGCAGTTTGAACTCGCGTGAGGCAGGCGCTACCACATTGTGTACTTCCATCCAGTTGGCTCCACTGCCGTTGCCTTTCACAACCGCCATCTCGTCTGCGCGTGTCTTGGCAGGCTGTATGTCGAAGACGTTGCGGTAGCCAAGTACCGGCTCTGTCATCTCCGTCTGGCTGCCTATGGCATCATCAGCCTCCACGTCGTAATACTCGCTGACATCGCACGCCACCTTTCCTCTTTTGGTCAGGCTCGCCGCTGTCTTTTCCGGGTATTCCACCGCAGGAATGTGTGTTGCCGTCCATTGCGTGAAGTGGTCTGAGGCGAAGAGCGGGTTGGCGGGCGTGTTCACATCCTTTCTTACATCCCAGCGTCCGCGTGAGGTGGTCTCGGAGGAGTGGTTAATCAGCATGAACTCGCCGTCGTTCGCGTTGGTCGGTGTAGAGCCTGTGACCCACTGCCATGTGTTGCTGTACTGCACGTCGCGGTCTTTGCCCGCTCCGTCCCCGATGAACCAGCGGTAATAGCCCCAGAGGTCATAGTGCAGTGGGAGCGAGAGAGGCTCTCCGGGTATGGCGTGCAGCGTGATGTGCTTCTCGTGGGTTGCCTGCAGGCCATCTGCTTCCGTGTCTCTGTGCGTGAACGAGTACATCTCGGATTCGTGCGCGCCAGACCATTCCTGCGTAATCCAGATGACGTGCTCGTCTGTCGCGTGTATGCCTACACGCCAATAACGGTACGTCACGCGCAACTGTGCGGTTCGGTTGACTAATGCCGAGGGGTTGTATTGATTGACACGCACTTTGACCTGGTTGCGTGCGGGCAGCGAAACAGACTCAATCCACGTACAGGGCGTGCCGTCCGGGTTGAGTGCTTCTACCAACAACGTGTCATACAGCACAATGTCGCTGTAAGTGGGGTTGCCGCCTCCGTACAAGACTATATCCCCGTTGCCGTCTAATATCCATACCGTGTCTCTGTGGCAGGGCGTTCCTGCTATATCCAGAATCTGCTCCTCACCGACAGATGAGGTAACGACCGTGCCGGAGGTGTTCATCACCTTGTTGCCGTTCTTATACCGTCCGGCGATGGTGAATGTATGCTCCACGTCCGAAGTGGTCATGGCGGTGCCGTCTGCTAACTGGTCATTATACGTATATGGGAAGAGGTGGTCTTCGGGCGAAGCGGAAAGTGCCAACGTGGTGTATGGTGCATTGTGGAACACTTGGCGGATAACGTATGCCGAGTCCACATAGTTAACGCCCTTGATGTTGATGTACACGTGCAGCCAGTCCTTATGGTTGGTATAGTCTCCTTCAGCGGGTGCAGTGCCGTCCGCAGGCTTCTTCAGAAAACGTGCAGACGGGGCATCAAAGGGCGAATGACAGATGGCGTAAATCGTATCGAGCCACCAGCCGTCGCTCAGGTAGAACTGACGGTAGTTTATGTGGAACAACGTAGAATCCTTCCATTCGCCCGAAGAAGTCCAATATGGCATGTACGAGTTACCATCGTAGTCCGAAGGGTCAGAGGGGTTAGGAAGCAGGTGACTTGACCACTCGTAGTAGGCGTGCATACGGTATTCGCCTGCGGGGTCAGCGAGTACGGATTGGTCTTTTATCGTGTCCGGCTCAAAGGTGTGGATGTCACGCTGGTCGTAGCGGCTGCGGAAACGGTCGATAGCAGGGAAGAACCATGCCTGTGCACGGGTAGGCAGCTTGACGGTGTCCAGCGTCTGGTTAAGTCCGAACGTGTAGGACTCCGGCTCCACGTGCATCACGACGTCGCTGCCGGTCTTGCGGTCCCAGGCAGAAAGACGCTGTGAGTTAGCAGGGCGCGATTCATAAGCGCGGCTAAAGCCGTACAGCGGGTCGTAGGTAAGGTATCGGTATATGTCCACGCCTGTTGCATCACTGTGGTCGTACAGGAAACCTTGTATGTACTTATTCCGTTCGGTGTCGTCCTTGTCGATGAACCACATCGTGGCGTGTGCCGTGTCGGTCAGAACGACAGGGGTGTAAGTCACCCTGTCCGTACCTAATGCCAAGTAACGCTCGTTCGCCCCTTCGGCACGCAGTGAGCGGCAACGCTCCTCTATCCACAGGCTTTTCACGGTGCGGCGGTAGTTCTTGTCCGCGAGTACGGTGCCTGTCGGACTGTACAGTCCGCCTGCCACCCACATTGCGGCATAGCACGGCTTGTCGTAGGCATGGAGTGTGTCTTTGCCCAGTTTCGCCTGCACCGTATCAATGCCTATGTACCAGCGTTTGCCGTTATAGACCGTTGAGACGGTGGTGTACGCGCCTGCGGGAACAATAGCGTCCGCGTCCGATACATATCCGCCGGCAAGACCTTTCTCGCCTTGCGCGAAAGCAAGGGACGGCATAAGTATTATTGCCAGCAAAAATAAGATGTTCTTTCTGATATTTTTCATCGTAATCAATTTTATCAAACACAAAAAAGCGGTGCTTGGCTACATCGAAGTCAAGCACCGTGGCGGGTACTGCGAATACTAATTTTTGCTACGTAAGCGGCATATTCGCCGCATACGCCGTATCGGGAGGGGGGGTCAATCTGACCTTTCAAGCCCGTTATTCTCATCCGCGTTCTCATCTCCTTTCGCATCAGCAGTTTCCTCTTCGATTCATCTTTCTCAAAAAAAACCGCGCAAAAGTATCGTTATATTCGTGTATGCACAAGTGTTTTAGTGTAAACAATTGATATTCACTTCCTTTTTTTTATTTTGCAATCTCGGGTTTCCAAAAATATTACTACATGAATCAACTTTCGCAAGTTGTATTTCTTGTCTGATACATATTATGGCGTGTATTTCGCGTATTGAGAACAATATAAACTTTTGATGACCTTTTTCGAAACGTCTGTTACATTATATCTTCCGCATAACTTTCGGCTCATTTTCGGCTAATTACATAACCTTTACATAACCTTCACATAACCTTCGCATAACCTAAAATTTACAAACGATTGATTTTCCGTTAATTGCAAATTTTCAATATAGCGACCGGTGAACATCGCAAAATTACAGCCCTCAACGTATATAAAATGACCATTCTCAGCCGGTTACATACTTTTGTACTAATCACAATGGGCTAAAAGAACTTCATACTTGTTGTATAACGGAGACTGCTTCAACAGAATATCTTTTTTGCATCTTATGTTGTCAGATTGCAAATCAACGCTTATCTTTGCAGGCGGATGTTCAACCATTTTAATTCAATTTCTTATGAAAGACCTGAAAGGAACAAAGACCGAGCAGAACCTCATGGAGGCTTTTTCCGGCGAGAGCATGGCACGCAACAAGTACACTTTCTTCGCTTCCAAAGCCAAGAAGGACGGTTATGTGCAGATCAGCAAGATTTTCGAAGAGACAGCAGCAAACGAGAAGGAGCACGCCGAGATATGGTACAAGTACCTCAACGGCGGCAAGGTGAGCGGCACGGAAGCCAACCTTGCGGACGCGGCGGCAGGCGAGAACGCCGAATGGACCGACATGTACGCCCGTATGGCACGCGAGGCGCGTGAGGAGGGCTTTGACGAGATTGCGGAGAAGTTCGAGCAGGTGGGTGCCATCGAGAAACACCACGAGGAGCGTTACCGCCGCCTGCTGAAGAACATCGAGGACAGGATTGTCTTCTCGCGTGAGGGTGACTGCATCTGGCAGTGCAGCAACTGCGGACACATCGTTGTAGGCAAAGCCGCTCCCGAAGAGTGTCCCGTTTGCCACCACGAACGCGCCTATTTCCAGCTGCTTGCAGAGAACTACTGAACATCAGAATGGCATCGATGAAAACATCCGTGCTGTTTGTCTGCCACGGCAATATATGCCGTTCTCCGATGGCGGAATTCATTATGAGGCATCTTGCCGTTCAGGCAGGATGCGCTGAGAGTTTCATTATCGCATCCGCCGCTGTTTCCGATGAGGAGACAGGCAATGACATCTATCCGCCCGCCAAGCGCAAACTGACGGAGAAGGGCATACCATTCAGCCGCCACGCTGCAAGACGGATGACACAGGAAGACTACCGCCGATACGACCATATCGTATGTATGGACCGCAGCAACATGCGTCTGATGCGGTATATAGCAGGCGAAGACACCGAAGGCAAAATATCGTTATTGCTCTCTTGGGCGGGTATTGACCGTGATGTCGCCGACCCGTGGTACACCGGCGATTTCGAGGCTGCGTACTCCGACATCCTGACAGGCTGCAAGGCATTATTAGAAAAATTATCTGACGAAAAAAACTCAAAATAATGGAATCCTGGACACCCGATATGGATGCTTATCGTCTTGCGGAAGAGTTTGCGTTGAAAACGAACAGACCGCTATTCATCACAGGCAAGGCGGGAACGGGAAAGACAACCTTCCTGAAAAAGTTAAAAGAGCAGTCGGCGAAAACGATGGCGGTGGTAGCACCTACAGGTGTCGCCGCCATCAACGCGGGCGGCATGACCATCCACTCGCTTTTCCAACTGCCCGTCCGCACGCTCATCCCTACGCCGCAGTCCTACCGCCAGATATTCGCCGAACAGCGCATGACACAGCGCAAGCGCACGATGCTCTACCACCTTGAGACGCTCGTCATTGACGAAATCAGTATGGTCAGGGCGGACGTGCTGGATGCCATCGATGCGGTGCTGCGGCACTACAAGTACCGACCGAACCTGCCTTTCGGCGGCGTGCAGGTAATCATGATAGGCGATCTGTTCCAGCTCTCACCCGTCATCACGCGAGGGGATGACGAGACGGCGATGGAGAAGTATTACGACGGGCCGTACTTCTTCCACGCACGGGTAATGCAGCAGGTGCAGCCGGTCTATATCGAACTGGACCATGTGTTCCGCCAACAGAACGCCGACTTTGTGCGCCTGCTGAACGAGGTGCGCGAGAACCGACTCACACAGGAAGGCAGGGAGATGCTCAATTCGCGCTACCAGCCCGGCTTCCGCAATACGGAAGATGATTTCCACATCACCCTCACCACCCACAACCACACCGCCAACGCGCTCAACGAACAGGAACTGGCAAGACTGCGAGGGAGGACTTTCACCTTCAAAGCGGAGATAATCAAGGAGTTCCCTGAAAACAACTACCCCACGGACGAGACGCTGACCCTGAAAGAAGGTGCGCGGGTGATGTTCATCCGCAACGACGACCAGACTCCGCGCAGGTTCTACAACGGCAAGATAGGCATTGTCCGAAGCATAGAGAACGATGGCATAACAGTCGCCTGCGATGACAGCGACATCAAGGTCGAGAGTATGGAGTGGAAGAACATCCGCTACCGCGAAGACGAACAGACGGGCAGGATTACAGAAGATACATTAGGCGCATTTGTGCAGTACCCGCTCCGTCTCGCGTGGGCGGTGACGATACACAAGAGCCAGGGTCTTACTTTCGACCGCGTGATTATAGACGCGGCACACGCCTTCGCTGCGGGACAGGTGTATGTGGCTCTGTCGCGCTGTCGTACATTAGAAGGTATCGTATTGTCCACCCCGCTGCAAAGCGTGACGCTTGCCAACGACCCGCAGGTAATCCGTTACACGCAGACACAACCCGCATTGGAAACTGTCAACCAGTCGCTTCCGCAGGCGCAACAGGAATACAGGATGCAGTTGTTCTTGTCGCTCTTCGATTTCCGGCGGGCGGTGTCGCTGATTGAGAATATGCAGAAGGAAGTTGCCAAGGCGGTGTCTTTCAATGCTGAAACCATTCCTTTCCTTGACAAACTGAAGAAAGACACAGAGGAGATACTGACTGTCGCTGACCGTTTCCAGCCGCAACTGCAACGATTGCTCTTGCAAAACGATACATCATGCTTGCAGCAACGCCTGCAACAGGCTACAGACTGGTTCGTGCCGAAACTTGTTGTCTTGGCGTTCAGCGTCAGCACCCTCCCCGTCCGCTGCAAGAACAGGGCGGATGCAGCGGACTTCCAGGTCTTCCTTAATGACTTCTATATGACGCTCCATCAGAAGATATGCTATATGCGGGCAGTTTCCGCACAACCGACTACGGAAACTTTGTTGCAGGCGAAGAGCAAGTTCGTCTGTCCGCCGATGGAGGTGCAGTCAGTGTTCGGCAAGATGCCGCGACAGTCGAAGAAAGCCAAACAGCCCAAGCCGGAGAAAACCGCCAAGCCCAAGAAAGAGAAGGGCGAGACCTACAAAGTAACTCTGGGTTTGTACCGTGCTGGTCATTCGCCCGAGTCCATCGCCGTGCAGCGGGGATTAGCCGTCTCCACTATCTATTCGCATCTTCTCCATCTTGTTTCCACCGGCGATGTCGATATTCGGAAAATCGTACCGATAGAAGTCATCAGCCGTATCCGACAGACCTTGTCAAAGCATCCCGATGTGTCTTCTCTCAGTGACCTGTACACCCTGATGAACGGCGAAGTGGACTATGGACATATACGGTTAGTAATGGAAACGATGACAACAAACCAATAATACAGATACCACAACCACATAACCATGCACAAGAATATCCTTTTTGCCATCGCGGCATTACTGCTTGCCGCCTGTTCTTCCAACCAAATAAAGGAACCACAGATTCCACAGGACTCAACTCCCACGCCGAGCCGTATTGACATCTATCCACGGTTTGCTTCACAATATGTACCGGCACGCACCATCCGTGTCTATGTGCCTGAAAACTATGACAATACAAAACGCTACGATGTGTTGTACATGCACGACGGCACCATGCTCTTCGATGCGTCTATCACATGGAACCATCAGGAATGGGGCGTGGACGAGGCTATGGACAGCCTGATACACAAGGGGTATGTGCGTCCGGCTATTGTGGTCGGTATTGACAACATGACCGATACTCCCAACCGCTTGGGCGAGTACTGTCCGGACGATATTGTCACCTTGCTGCCCGAAGGCTCATCTGTCTATAACTGCATTACGCCCAAGGGCAACGACTACTTGCGCTTTCTTGTAGAGGAGGTCAAACCCTTTATTGACAGCGTATATTCCACCTACACTGACCGCCAGCATACCTTTACGATGGGCAGCAGTTGCGGCGGATTGATTTCATCATACGCGCTGTGCAAGTACCCTGAAGTCTTCGGCGGAGCCGCCTGCATGTCCACGCACTGCACACTGGCATATCCCAATCCCGATCAGCCAGACAATGCTGTGATGACGGCTTACAGAACCTATCTGCAACAGCATATCCCTGCTAATTCCACACTGTTGTATTTCGACCGTGGCGACCAGACATTAGATGCTTATTATGGCGAAGCGCAGGATGCCATCAATGCAATGCTGGTCAGCAGCGGATGGGATGACAGCCATTTTCAGTACCGTTTCTTTCCGGGACATGCCCACGAAGAGAAATCCTGGCGCGCACGACTTGATATCCCGCTACGTTTTTTGCTGGGTAAATAAAACAGTGTAGTGCCACTTAATGAAAGTTTATAACCAAATATTTAAGCAACAAAATACTATGTTCACACTCATTCAATTACCCTATGCGCAGGACGCATTGGAGCCGGTCATCAGCCGTCAGACCCTGGAGTTTCATCACGGCAAGCACCTGCAGACGTATGTTGACAACCTCAACAAACTCATCATCGGTACGGAATATGAGAATATGTCGCTTGAGGAGATAGTCTGCAAGTCGCAGGGCGGTATATTCAACAATGCCGGACAGATACTCAACCACAATATGTATTTTATGCAGTTTGCCGGAGCGCAGGCGGCTCGCCTGCCTCAACTGCAAGGCACATTACTTGATGCAATCAACCGTGACTTCGGTTCGTTTGACAACTTCAAAGCGGAGTTCGAGAAAGCAGGCACAACACTATTCGGTTCGGGCTGGGTATGGCTGTCAGCGGACAAGGACGGCAGACTGGTCATCACGCAGGAACCAAACGCGCAGAACCCTATCACTAAAGGCTTGCGTCCTCTGCTGACAATGGACGTATGGGAACACGCCTATTATCTTGATTACCAGAACCGCCGTGCTGCACACCTACAATCCCTCTGGCAGATAATCAACTGGCAGGAAATAGAGCGCAGATACCTTGAGTGTTGTTAGTAACTTAGTGTTGATTACTTCGTGTTAATTTTATATAGTTATGTTACAGATTGGAGACAGAATGCCGCAGTTCAGTGTGGCAGACGAGCAGGGTCGGATTGTGACAGACAAAGACCTGCTCGGCAGAAAGACCGTCATTTACTTCTATCCGAAAGACTCCACGCCGGGATGCACCGCCGAGGCGTGCGACCTGCGCGACCACTATGAGTCGTTCCTTGCACGCGGCTATCAGATTTATGGCGTGAGCAAGGACTCGCAGGCTTCGCACCTCCGCTTCAAGGAGAAATACTCGCTGCCGTTCCCGCTGCTGTCAGACCCTTCAACGGAGATGCTGCAGGCTTTCGGCGCGTGGGGAGAGAAGAAAAACTACGGCAAAGTGAGTATGGGTACGCTCCGCAAGACTTTCGTATTCAATGAGCAAGGCATCCTTGAACGCGTCATTGAGAAAGTCGATACCAAGAACCACGCGGCGCAACTGCTGTAAGTGAGCCATTCGCAATGATGCCGTTTTTGCAGGTTGCGACGTACAGCCGCTTCCAACCTGCTTTGCGCTTTGCGGATGCGGGTTATTTATTGGCGTTTTGCCGGTCGCATGGTTCTGGTTTTATGTATTTTTCAACAACAGGGAGAAACTCTCTTGCTTCTCGGCGGACGGTTATTTTATCCGGGTAACATTTATGCAGGACATCAAACAAACAGGTGTCTGCCCAATAACGGAGCAATTCTTTCATTTTCTTCTGCGGTTCTCTTTCTGCCTCTGAAATCAGGTGATGATATCTGCCAAGCATCGGTTCAAGTTGTTCACGATACGGTTCTGTCAGTTGCCGGTAGTATTTGTCTTTCCAATAATCGCGTTCATCGGCAAGTTGTGCGATTTGCGATTGTTGCCATTCCGACAGCACTTTGTAGCGGATGTGAGACTCTTTGTGATTCAGCATTTCGACCACCTGCTCCAATGAATATGCCTCATACAGATGTTTGATGTCATTATAGCGGTTGTTAATTTCCGCAAAACTGCGCCAGACCGTAGAAAACATATTGACAGGTGTCGTTTTTGTTTTACCCGATTTGTCAGCCGATGCACAGGCATTGCATCCTGACAGCGGGCTGCCTGAGATAAACCATACCAACCGTTCCTCTTTCGTCTTGTGAAACACACCTTTTTCAGTCAGTATATGTGACTGTTCGCATCGCTCCCACCACTCGAGATAGACGCCCAGTGTGGGATGACGGAATCCGTTTTCGCCGATGTAAGCGAGGCCGTTTCGCACGGGTACCGGTGCGAGAAACATGCGGCTGTCGGAATAAATCAGGTCACGGCAGTTCCAGAACAGAAAGGCGTTTCTGTAAAAGGTTTCGCCCGTTTCCTCTTTGGTTGGCTGCTCTGTCTTTTTCGGTTTGCGTTTTCCGATGATGAGGTATTCCCCCGTTGTGTCAAATTGCAGATCACCGTTAATCTTCTCTTTCGGTTCTTGGAGAGGATAGCCCTCAAGCCAGTTGCCATTAAGAATTTGAAAACTTGTTCCATTTTGTTGGAACGCAGGCATGTCGATAATCGGCTTTGCCTTCTTTTGAGTTGCGACATCAATAATTTCCATTGCTGTGTGAAATTAAAGGTTGATACAAACTCGTCTCTTAAAACAAAAATCCTTATTGCATAATGGCAATAAGGGATTGTTGCCATTAGTTCTGTTCTTTAGAGTCGGGAACAAAGACGAAATCGACCGACTGTGTGTTTGTCATTGTTTACGGGTGCAAAGGTACGGCAACTGTCCGGAATACACAAATCATTTTGATTTTTTTTGCAGGCTTGTTGGGGCTTTATACTGTCCAACAGCAAATGCAATTATTTCAAAGGGCAAAATTAGTTCAGTTTTTTGTGCTGTTTGAACTTAAGGCGGGCATTAGAGTTTAGTGTTTGGAGTATTGAGCCGGGCGTAGATGACTGCGCGGACGAAAGCATACGGCGGTAATAAAGCTTGCGCTGGCACGGTAATGCCGCTTGCCATGTTATCTCTGGAGATAATGTTGTGAGGGTGCTTTTCACTCCTTCAGCATACTGTAGAGAATCTCTATCGGATGGCGGGCGCGTATGCCCGTTCCGTCATAGATCTGTGTCCGGCAGGATGTCCCGGGGGCGGCGACCAGCACGGGTGTCCCGCCGCTTTCTTTCACCGCTTTTCTGACGGCGGGGAAAAGAATCATCTCCCCGATGGCGAGGGAGGTTCTGTAATGCGCCTGCTCGTAGCCGAACGACCCCGCCATACCGCAGCAGCCGGACGGGATGACATGCACCTCCGTTCCTCGTGGCAAGTCCAGCAGCGCGGCGGTTTTCTCCACACCGACCAACGCTTTCTGATGGCAGTGGCCGTGGAGCCATATCTCTACCGGCAAGTCACTGAACATCTTCGCTGTGATGCGCCCCGCCTCCACTTCACGCATCATAAACTCGTCGAACAGCAGGCAGTGCCGCGCCAGTTCCTCCGCGTCCTTCCGTTGTCCCTCCTTCACAAGGGCGGGGTACTCGTCGCGGAATGTGAGGATGGTGGACGGCTCGATGCCGACGAGCGGTGTCTCTTCGCTCACGATGTCTTTCAGCATCCTGACATTCTTCTCCGCATAGCGTCGGGCAAGCCGCAGCATCCCTTTGGAGACAGCCGCCCTGCCGCTCTCCACATGCTTGGGTATCACCACTCTGTACCCTAACCGCTCCAGCAATCGGATGAAAGTCAGTGCCAACTCCGGCTCCTGGTAGCGTGTGAACTCGTCAAAGAACAAGAATACACTTCGTGTTGGGGACTGCGTGTTGGTGACTGCGTGTTTGTGAGTAAATGTTAGGCACTTCGTGTTGATTTTTGGAATACTTCGCTCCTGTGCAAAGCCCACGATATGTTTGAGCAGAGAGGATGTGAATCGGTTGGTAGCGAAGAAGTTGTAGATATGCGGAAACCAACTCCCAAGCCTTTGTATGTCAGCATTATGCACCACTAACCAAGTCCGCATCGGCGTGCCTTCGCGGTCGTATAGCTGTTGCAGCACCTCAGCGCGCATCCGTGTCATGTCCACGCCCGACGGACACTCTTTCCTGCATCCCTTGCAGGCAAGGCAGGTGGCAAGCACATCGCGTACATCGCGGCTGTCAACCGCCGGCAACGATTGAAGGAACTCCCGCAGCACATTAGCCCGCGCACGGGTGGTCTGCAGTTCGTCGTGACTGACTTTGTAGGCGGGGCACATCGTCCCTCCAATGAGATTCGACTTGCGGCAGTCGCCCGCGCCATTGCACTGCTCCACGCTGCACAGCAGGGCGTTATCCTGCGGACACTCTCCGGCCTTCCCCACCCGCAGGTACTCGTCCATCGGCGGCGCGTCCACTATCTTGTGCGGGTTGAATATGCCGTCCGCGTCCCAGCAGCGTTTGACATTGCGCATCAGCCGCCATGCCTCTTCGCCGTACTGCAACGGGATGAACTCCCCTCGCAGCCGTCCGTCGCCGTGTTCGCCGCTGATGGTGCCGCGGTGTTGGCGCACAAGCAGCGCGGTCTCTCTCGCCACCTCGCGGAACAGGCGTCTGCCCTCCTCTGTCTTGAGGTTGAGTATCGGCCGCAGGTGCAGTTCGCCGGTACTGATATGCCCGTAGAACACGCACGACAGCCCCATGCGCCGTAGCATCTCGCGGAAGTCGCGCATATAGGCGGGCAGCCGTGCGGGCGCAACGGCGGTGTCCTCTATCACGCCGGTCGGTTTGGCATCGCCTTTCATCCGGCTAAGGATGCCTAATCCTGCCTTCCTTAGGTTCCACACCTTGCCCACATCCCCGCCATAGACGCGGGTGCAGACTGTCACCATCCCGCTCTCTCTCAACGCTTGCTCCAATCGGGCAGCCTGCCCGTCCAAGTCCTGTTCACTGTCGCTCCTGAGTTCGGAGATGAGCAGTGCCGGCGGATCGCCTTCCACGAAGAACCGCTCCACATTAGTGCTTTGCTTGCTCAGCTCCAGTATCTCCCCGTCCATCAGTTCCACCGCCGTCGGGCTGTGTTTCAGGGCTATAAGGTTTGCCTCGAAAGCCGCCTCTAAACTCACGCAGTGGGCGCATACAACCATCACGTGTTTTGGCGGCAATGGGTCAAGCGACACTTTGATACGGAACAGGAACGCCAATGTCCCCTCGCTGCCTGTCAGCAGTTTGCAGAGGTTGATTTTCCTCTCCTCCCACGGCTTGCTCTCGTCGCACAGCCCCTCAATAACCTCGTCAATGGCGTACCCGCAACTGCGGCGGGCAAGCGACTTGTCGGGGTACGACTCCGCTATCAGCCGCCGCGTCTTTTCGTCCGCTGCGAAGCGCAACAGCTGGGCGTAAATCCTCTGTATCAGCGGGTCCGACGGGCTGTCCTGCTCCCAGAACCCTTTGCCGAACCGCTCTTCTAATTCCGCGACACAGTATTCGCCGAAATGCTCCTCTGTCCCGTCTGCAAGTATGCCGTCCGCTTCGAGGATATGCTGTCGTGTGCTGCCATAGATGAGCGAATGTGTCCCGCACGAGTTGTTGCCTGTCATGCCGCCGATGCAGCAGCGGTTGGAGGTCGATGTCTCGGGGCTGAAGAACAGCCCGTGTTCCTTGCAGGCGAGATTCAGTTCGTCCCGCACCACTCCCGGCTCCACCCAGGCGTATCGCCCTGCTGGATTGATTTCCAAGATGCGGTTCATATAGCGGCTGATATCCGCCACGATGCCGTTGCCCACCACTTGTCCGGCTATCGATGTGCCGCCAGCGCGAGGGATGATGTTTGTCTCCCGCCGCCGAGCTTCGCCGATGAGCCATCGTATATCCTCCGCCGAGCGCGGGTAGGCGACCCCGTAAGGCATCTCCCTATACACGCTCGCGTCCGTCGCGTACGCCGTCCTGTGCAGCCTGTCTGTCAGTATCTCCATCATATTCTCAACTATCAACTATAAACTCTCAACTTCTCTCAACTCTAAACTCTTAACTAAAGACTTCCTTCAACTTTCAACTCTAAACTACATAATTCCCGCTTGCAAAGATACGGCTTTTCTTTTCATTTCTGCAACACCGCACGTAATAATCCGTTTTTGTCCTTGTTCCTGTCATCCAAACGCCCTACCTTTGCGCTGTCTTTCCCATAGGTCGCCCGGAGGTCAAAGCAGTTTACACCGTACTTACATCGACTCACATACATCCGCCTTCGATTTTGTCCCTTGAGTGCGGATATCATCCGCACAGAACACTCACCTCGTCCGAAGGCTGCTGTTCTGACCCTCACTCTGCCAATAACTATTTTAAACACTATTCCAAATTCTAAAAATCACGCGTTAATAACGCTAATAATAATAATTTTGAAAAAAAATTTGCACATTCATTTATTACATAGTACTTTTGCCGCCGAATTATGTGCGCTTGAAGCAAATTAAACAAAACAAAACAAATAAAGAATGAAAAAAAGTTTCCTTTTTCTGTCGCTGGTGGCAGCCATACTGCTGACATCATGCGGTGCTCCCGTTCAGCCGGAGCAAATCAGCGTCAATCCTAATCCGCTGACCGTAGTGGGCAACAAAGTCAATGCTCACATTACAGGTACTTTTCCGCGTAAAAAATTCGCTAAAAACGGCGTTGTTGTAGTGACTCCCGTCCTCAAATACAACGGCAAAGAAGTGCTTGGCGAACCTGTCACTTACATTGGTGAAAAAGTAAAAGAAAACGGTAAAGTTGTCAGCTATCGCAACGGCGGTACCTACACTCAAAACGCTTCGTTCGATTTCGTCCCCGAAATGGCCAAATCAGAACTCTATCTGCGCTTCGAAGCCCGCAAGGGCAAAAAAACGGTTGAGATTCCCGATGTCAAAATCGCTGACGGCGTTGTGACAACCGCTAAACTTATTGACCCCAACGAGGTACGCGCACAGGTGACTCCCGACAAGTTCCAACGCATCATCCAAGAGACACAAGAGGCTGACATCATGTTCCTTATCCAACAGGCTAACCTCCGTGACTCACAGCTTAACAGCAAAGAGATGAAGGCTCTCAAAGACGCTATCACAGAAGCTGCCAAGGCTGAGAACAAAGCCATCAACAACCTCGAAGTACTCGCTTACGCCAGCCCCGACGGCAGTGTTGACCTCAACACCTCACTCGCTAACAACCGCGAAAAGAACTCGCAGCGTTATATGGAGCGCATCCTACGCAAGAGCCGCATCAAAACTGACATCAAGTCAGACATCACTCCCGAAGACTGGGAAGGCTTCAAAGAGGCTGTTCAAAAGAGCAATGTTGAAGACAAAGAGATGGTTCTCCGCGTCCTGAGCATGTATAGCGACCCCGAAGAAAGAGAAGTACAGATAAAGAACCTCGCTGCCGTTTACAAGACGCTCGCAACCGATGTTCTGCCCGCTCTCCGTCGCAGCCGCATCGTCCTCACCACCGACATCATCGGCAAGTCTGACGAAGAAATAGCCAGACTCGCAGCCAACGATCCTGCCAAACTCAACGTTGAGGAACTCCTTTACGCTGCCACTCTGACCAACAACACCAACGAGAAAATGGACATCTATAAGAAAGTTGCTGACCAGTACAACGACTATCGCGCATACAACAATATGGGTATGATTTATTATGCGCAAGGCAATATGGACGAGGCTCGCCGTAACTACGCCAAAGCTCTCTCTTTGGCACCCAACGATCCTGATGTCAATTACAACGCGGGCGTTATGGCTCTCTCTGACAATGACCTGAAGAAAGCCGAAGAGCGTCTTGGCAAGGCCGTAGGTACACAAGGTGACCTGCAAGCAGCTATGGGTACACTCTATACGATGAAAGGTGACTATGCAAAAGCTAAAAAGTCTTACGCAGGTGCCAACACCAACAATGCCGCCACCCAGATGATCCTCAACGAGGATTACGCAGGCGCACGCAAAGCTCTCGCAGCTGTTGAACACCCCAATGCCACCACCGCTTATTTGAGCGCAATCGTAGGCGCACGCACCAACGACCGCGAGGCTGTTTACAGCAACCTCAAGAGCGCAATCGCACAGAATCCCGCGCTCAAACAAAGAGCACGTTCAGATATAGAATTCGCTAAATACGCCGAGGACGAACAATTCCTTGCTATCGTGAAATAATTAGCGAATGTCTATACTGTTCCCGAAAGTAAATAAACCTCGTGAATGGGATCATCGACCCATTTACTACGATGAGGAAAAAGAGGCGCGCAAGGAGAAGCTTGCGCGCCTCCATAATCACTCTCTGCGCGATGAATATGAGCGGCGCAAAAGAGAAAGAGAAGCCAAAAACAAGTCCAGACTCGCCTTTTGGATTGCCTTGTTGCTTTTGGCCTTCCTAATCTATTATTTCGTCTTGTAAAAAAAAGCACAACAAAACAGATATCATAATCACAGGTATCTGACGTTTCTTATGGATATAGTTCGTCTCTTGCCCGACAGTGTAGCCAACCAGATTGCAGCCGGCGAAGTCATTCAACGGCCAGCCAGTTGCCTCAAAGAGCTGGTGGAGAACTCGCTTGATGCTGGAGCCACATACGTGCAGATTATCGTCAGAGACGCAGGGCGGACACTGCTGCAAGTGGCTGACGACGGACAGGGCATGAGCGAAACAGACGCACGTATGGCTTTCGAGCGTCACGCAACCTCTAAAATAGCACAGGCATCCGATCTCTTTGCACTGCATACGATGGGTTTTCGCGGAGAAGCATTGGCGAGTATCTGTGCGGTGGCTAACGTCGAAGTGCAAACACGCAGAGAAGAGGACGAACTCGGAACACTGATAGAGATAAGCGGGTCGCAGGTACTCCGGCAAGAACCCGTACAATGCGCCAAAGGCACCAATATGCGTGTCAAAAACCTATTCTTCAACGTTCCCGCACGCAGACGGTTTCTCAAAACAGACCAGACTGAGATGCGAAACATAATGCAGGAGTTCTTCCGCATCGTTCTGGTCAATCCGCAAGTGCGTTTCACACTTATCCATAACGATGAAACGCTATGGAATCTCAAAGCAGGAACCGACAAACAACGCATCGAAACAGTCTTTGGTCGTGGCTCGCGCAACCCGTATTCGCGACAACTCATAGACATACAGTCAGAAAGCGAACTCGTCACTATTCACGGCTTTGTAGGACTGCCGGAGGCCGCCAATAAGAACCCACAGCAGTACTTCTTCGTCAATAAACGGTTTATGCGTCATCCGTATTTCCACAAAGCGGTAATGACAGCCTATCAGGGTCTGCTGCACGGCGACAGCAGCCCTTCTTACTTCATATATTTCGACATCAATCCCGAAGCTATCGATGTCAATATACACCCCACTAAAACAGAAATCAAATTTGCCGATGAACAACTCATCTTCCCCATCCTTCTTGCTACCGTTCGGGAAGCATTAGGCAAGTTCAATATCGTTCCGTCAATCGATTTTGACACTGCAGGCAAAATCGAAATGCCTGTCTTCCGACCCGACTCAAACATCCCTGTTCCCTCTGATTTTCTCAAACGCGACACATCCTACAATCCTTTCCGCTCCACACATTCCGGCGATGTACAACGCAACCCTATCGACCGTAACTGGCAAACACTATACACCCCATTAGAAGAGCAACAGATTCAACAACTCACATCCGCTAAAAAAACAACTGCGGAAACGCTCTTTGAACAAGACTATACCGACACTCTTCAAGGAATCCCATATCAGTTGGCAGGCAAGTATATTGTTCAGCCGACCACGCAAGGACTGCTGCTCATTGACCAGCACCGTGCCCACGCTCTGCTGCTATACGACCAATGCCGCAAACGCCTCAACGAACATAACGGCGAAGTGCAGCAACTGCTCTTCCCGGAGATATGGGATGTAGGCATAGAAGATGAACCGTTAGTGGAGGCAAACAAAACCTATTTTCATGACTTGGGTTTCGACCTGTCACCTATAACACGAGGCAGCTACAACGTCACCGGCGTACCAGTCCTGGTGGGTAACCAAAACGAACTGCTCGTCCTGCAACAGATACTCGACAGCATACGCGAAACAGGCCCGGCGGCAGGCGATGAACGCGAAAGACATATAGCATGGGCTATGGCTAAAAGCGCGGCAATGCCGTACGGCAGACCGCTCACAGAAGACGAAATGACCAATATTGTGGCCAAACTTATGCAAAAACGCAACTTCCGACTCACCCCCTCCGGCAAAACAATAGCCGTACTGCTCAATAGCGAGATGATTAACAATCTCTTCTGACATCCCGTTTTGACATCTGTACCCGCCATAAACAATAACAATATTATACCTTATTATATGATTACTCTTGAACAACTGAAAGACATACAGCAGCGTGCCGACAAACTCAAACAGTACCTCCAGATTGACGAAAAACGCATCCAACTGTCTGAAGAAGAACTGCATACACAGACCCCTGAGTTCTGGAACGATGCCAAAGCAGCCGAAGCACAGCTCAAAAAAGTCAAATCACTCAAACGCTGGATAGAAGGCTACGAGGAGGTACGCAAGACAACCGACGAACTGGCTCTCAGTTACGATTTTTTCCGCGATGAAATAGTAACCGAAGATGAAGTGGACAAAGCCTACGAAAATGCGTTGGCAGCCGTTGAAGACCTTGAGATGAAGAATATGCTCTCCCACGAGGAAGACCCTATGTCGGCTGTACTGAAGATAGTGGCCGGAGCAGGAGGGACAGAAGCACAAGACTGGGCTGAACAACTGATGCGCATGTACCAGCGTTACTGCGAAAAACACAACTACAAAGTGACCATCGCCAACCTGCAGGAGGGTGACGAAGCGGGTATCAAGACTGTCACCTTCAACGTGGAGGGCGACTTCGCCTACGGCTATCTGAAGAGCGAGAACGGTGTGCACCGGCTCGTCCGTGTCAGCCCATATAACGCGCAGGGCAAGCGGATGACCAGTTTCGCCAGCGTCTTTGTGGTTCCGCTCATTGACGATACAATTGAGGTTATGGTCAATCCCGCCAATCTGAGTTGGGACACTTTCCGCAGTTCTGGTGCCGGCGGGCAGAACGTCAACAAGGTCGAGTCAGGCGTGCGCCTGCACTACAAGTTCATCAACCCCCTTACTGAACAGCCGGACGAGATTGTGATTGAGAACACCGAGACACGCGACCAGCCCAAGAACCGTGAGAACGCACTGCGCCACTTGCGCAGCCAGTTGTATGAACTCGAATTGGAAAAGAGGCGACAAGCCGCAGCCAAAGTGGAGGCAGGAAAGAAAAAAATCGAATGGGGCAGCCAGATCCGCTCATACGTCTTCGATGACCGCCGGGTCAAAGACCACCGTACGAACTACCAGACAAGCAATGTCAGTGCGGTAATGGACGGCGACATAGACGACTTTATCAAAGCCTACCTGATGGAGTTCTGAAAACCGAAGTGGCAAATTTTTGCAACGTATTGAAAAAAATAGTGTGAATTTTTGCAATACGTTGAAAAAAATGTAGTTTTGCGGCATAAAAACGAATACTTACTATGATTGAGCGTGAAATTGCCAATATCATCAGAAGCGAAATGCGACCGCAGAAGGTAATGTTGGTTTATGGGGCAAGGCGTGTCGGTAAAACGGTTCTTGTTAATCATATTGCCAAAGAGTTTAATGGCAAAGTTAGTGTTCTTAACGGGGAGGATCAATCCTCCGTTGCATTGCTGCAGAATCGTACAGCCTCCCATTTCAGACAGTTGTTTTCCGACACGGAGTTGCTTGTCATTGACGAAGCCCAGCATATCAACGGGATTGGACAGATTCTGAAACTGATAGTTGACGAGGTGGATGGAGTCTCTGTCATTGCTACCGGATCCTCTTCTTTTGACTTGCAAAACAAAGCGGGAAATCCGTTGGTCGGCAGAAGTTATGAGTTCCAACTGTTCCCTTTGTCTGTTGAGGAGACACTCACCGCCACCACGCGTGTGGAATTCTTGAAGACATTGGATTGGCAGCTGATTTACGGAAGTTACCCCGAACTGACTCTTATTCCTCAGGCGGAGCGCAAACAACGCTATCTGACGGAAATCGTGCAGGTGTATCTGCTTAAAGACATTCTGATGGTGGATGGCATAAAGAATTCAAGCAAGATGATGCAACTGCTTCAATTATTGGCATATCAGATAGGAAGCGAAGTAAGTTATGAGGAGATTGCCGTAAAGTTGGCTTTGAGCAGAAACACCGTAGAAAAGTATATCGATCTGCTTCAGAAGACATTTGTTATCTATCGTCTGCCAGCCTTCTCCCGCAATCCGAGACGCGAAGTGACCAAGCCGGGGAAAGTCTATTTTACTGATACCGGAATACGGAATGCTGTCATAGGCGATTTCCGTCCCGTTGCTGTCAGGCAGGATGTCGGAGCTCTGTGGGAAAACTATCTCATCTCAGAACGTCTCAAACAACAAAAAAACAAAGGATTTCTGTCAAAACATTATTTCTGGCGCACCTATTCCGGGCAGGAGATTAACCTTATTGAAGAGACAAACGGAGACATTGCCGCCTTTGAGTTCAAGTGGGGGCAGCGTATGCCGAAAGTGCCGAGTGCTTTTGCAGAATTATATCCCGCCGCGCCATACAAAGTGATAAACCAAACAAATATGTTAGAATTTGTTTGAAGGACTTTTCCTGTAGACTGGATACGGAATACGGAGAAATCTTGATGTCATTGTCAGATATTTAATAACTAAATGATTATACAATTATGAGAACAAGAATGGTAGCAGGCAACTGGAAGATGAACATGAACCTGCAGGAAGGAGTCGCACTTGCGACCGAATTGAAAAACAGAGTACAGACAACATCATGCGCCGTTGTTATCGGCACACCATTCATTCACCTTGCTTCAGTAGCAGAAGTACTGAAAGGCACGCCTATCCGCCTCGCAGCCGAGAACTGCGCTGACAAAGAAAAAGGAGCCTATACCGGCGAAGTGAGTGCAGCCATGGTCCGCTCTACAGGTGCTGAATACTGCATCCTTGGTCACAGCGAACGCCGTGCCTACTACAACGAAACACCCGAAATACTGAAGGAAAAAGTCGGACTGGCACTGGCAAACGGTCTGAAAGTCATCTTCTGCATCGGGGAAGTGAAAGAGGAACGCGAAAAAGGAATTCAAAACGCAGTTGTCCAAGCGCAATTGGACGGCTCTGTTTTCCACCTGACCGCTGAAGAGTGGCAGAACATCATTCTTGCTTACGAACCGGTATGGGCGATCGGCACGGGACTGACCGCCACTCCCGAACAGGCACAGGACATGCACCGCTACATCCGCTCACTGGTAGCAGAGAAGTACGGTCGGCAGGCTGCGGAAGAAACGACTATTCTCTATGGAGGCAGCTGCAATGAGAAGAACGCAGCCGAACTGTTCAGCAACGAAGACGTGGACGGCGGTCTGATTGGCGGCGCCAGCCTTGTCGCCGATAAGTTCTGCGCTATCATCGAAGCACGCAACAAATAATTAAAAAAATCCATCCGTAAAGGGTTAAACGCCCTTTACGGATACAAACTATCAGACAAATGGCACTTATCAAATCCATCAATCGTAACGGCGAGCGGCTGACCCCGCATATTGACAGCTCGGTATGGATGGCGGAAAACGCAACCGTTGTGGGTGATGTCGAAATAGGGGAAGGAACAAGCCTGTGGTTCAATTCCGTTCTCCGCGGAGATGTCAACACCATCATCGTCGGCAAGCACTGCAACATACAGGACGGGGCGGTACTGCACACCCTCTATCAAAAATCCACTATCCGTTTGGGTGACTACGTATCAGTCGGTCATAACGTCACTATTCACGGAGCCGATGTTGACGACTATGCCCTTATAGGCATGGGTTCGACCATGCTGGACGGTGCTCATGTCGGGGAAGGCGCTATAGTGGCTGCGGGCGCATTAGTACTCAAAGACACACAGATAGGAGCGTACGAACTCTGGGGAGGTGTTCCTGCCAAGTTCATCAAGAAAGTGGATCCTAAACAAGGCGAAGAAATCAACCGTAAGATTGCCCACAACTACGCTATGTATGCCTCGTGGTACGATGAAAAAGAGTGATTAGCACCGGCAAAAACAATTTTTTAGCATTTTTTTTGCTGATTATGCAAAAATTTTTTATACTTTTGCGGTCGGATGCTATTTACTTAAAATTCAGTGCGTATGAAAGATCCTAATCGCATATTGTTCGTTTCGCAGGAAATCTATCCTTATTTAGCAGAAGAAACGCCTGTCAGATTACTTAACCGCCGTTTGCCCGAATGGTTTCAGTCCAAAGGGTGGGAAACACGCACCTTTGAGCCTAAGTTTGGTGAAATCAACGAACGTCGCAACCAGCTGCACGAGGTCATCCGCCTGTCGGGTGTCAATATTATCATTGACGATACTGACCACCAACTCATTATGAAAGTGGCCAGCATACAGTCAGCGCGGCTGCAGATTTATTTTACCGACAACGATGACTACTTCAACCGCCGCAAAGGCATAGGCGATGAAAACGGTGAGTATGACGACAATGACGAACGTTGTATATTCTTCAACCGCAGTGTAATGGAAACAGTCAGAAAACTGCGCTGGACTCCAAGCATAATTCACTGTTCAGGCTGGATGAGTGCTCTTATACCGCTTTATGTCAAAAAAGCCTACGCCGACACGCCGTTCTTCAGCAACTCAAAAGTGGTCGTATCGATTGAAAACGAGACTTACAGCAAACCTTTCGGCACAAGTTTTGCCACCAAACTGCTGATAGACGGCATCAAGAAGAACGACGTGCGCAGTATAGCGGGTTTTCCGGTCGGTTATGAGGAGTTGATGCGTCTGGCCATCGATTATGCAGACGCTTTTGTAGTAGGTGGTGACAACGTTAATCAGCGTGTGCTCAACTACGCCGAAACGAGCGGCAAGCCGATTATGAAATATAACGAAAACAATGGGCAACAAGAATATATGGATTATTACAACAGTCTGCTTGGCAATTCTGCTGTTCAGTAGTTGTAACGATGATGTGGTGTCAGCCGGCAGCAGTGCCCTTCAGGGAGACGATGCCGACGGTGTGGTGGTAAGGGTTGATACGCTTTCTTCTATCCTCTCCTCCATACAAGCCGCCCTACCTGTCTATTCATCGTCCGATTCCTGTCTGTTAGGCGAATGCTGCTCGCAAGACTACGGCATTCTCAAGGCTGACCTGCTCACGCAGTTTGCCTGCCCCGAAGGTTGGGTTTATCCCGATTCGTCTGAACTTGATTCCGTCTGTCTTTATGTCTATTACCGTTCGTTCTACGGCGACGGCAATGCCCCGTTAGGCATCAATGCCTACGACCTTGACGGCACTGAACAGCTCTGCTACGACTCCGCCTACAGAAGCGATATTGATGTCAAGCGGTTTACCACAATGACTCACTCTGTTTTAGAGCGTACTGAAGTAGTGTCGATGGCGCATCCTGCCGATTCGATTTACTCATCCACGCTGGACCGGTATATGCCTTTCGTCAGAATGAAACTCAACAAGGATTACGCTACAAAGATATTCAATATCCGCGACTTCTCATCGCAAGACGCTTTCAACAGGAGTTTTCCCGGGTTGTACATAACGTCCGTTTACGGTTCGTCAGCAGCTTTATATATTTCTTCGCTCTGCCTGACCGTACACTATCATTTTACCTATCAGGAAGGCAACACGGTCAAACGTATGGATGACAACAAAGTGTTTTATGCCAATTCGGAGGTCAAACAACTCAGCCACTACACTTACACCAACCGCGATGACATCATTCAGTCGCTCAACCAGGACACTGCCTGTGACTATGTCCTTTCGCCAGCCAATATCTACACTCACCTTACCATTCCCACCAGTGAGTTGATGGACCGCATTGATGCCGGCGTACAAAACCGCACACCATACATCAATATGGCGCGCCTGCGTATAGACGTTCTTAACGGAAGCAGCAAGAGCAAACGAACGGACAACTGGGCCCGCCCCGCTGACAATATGCTGCTGCTCAAAGAAAGCGCATACGACCTGATATTCAAAGAGAACAAACTGCCAAACGACACCAACGCTCTTTTAGGAACGCTGACATCGGCATACAACTCGGAAACAACCAGTTATGACTACTATTACACCTTCAATCTTTCATCAATGTTTACCGACATGCTGCGTCATTCAAAGACCGATACGCTGCAAATGATTCTTGTGCCGGTGGAAACAGAATACAGTACAACCTCCTCCGCTTCCTATCTGTCGTCAGTAAGACTGAAGCAATCGGTCTCTGCTACCAAGATAAGCAGTTCGCGAAACACACAAACACCAATGAGAGTGGAAGTTGTATATAGCGGATTCAACACAAAAAAAGTCAAATAACACCGGCAGAAAACAAAAATATACACTAAAATTTGCAAGACTGAATTATATACCATACTTTTGCGGTCGCTCTTTTGCGAAAAAGGCAGATATGCGTGCCTGTTAATGGCGCGAAACAATAAGAAATGTTTAACTAAACACTACAATTATGTCAGAAATTGAACAAAAGGTAAAAGCTATTATCGTTGATAAATTAGGCGTTGATCCACAAGAAGTGACAATGGAGGCTAATTTCACCACAGACCTCAACGCTGATTCGCTGGATCTCGTTGACCTGATAATGGATTTGGAGAAAGCGTTTAAGGTCACCATTCCTGAAGAGGAAACCCAAAATATCGCCACGGTAGGGGATGCCGTACGTTTTGTGGAAAAGACATTAGGAAAATAAACAAGTCTTTTTTATGTAAAAAAGCAGTAACGAGTCTGCAGACAGAGAGCTGTAGGCTCGTTATTTTTATAGAACCGACAAAGTTTTTGATATATGGAACTCAAACGTGTAGTAGTGACGGGTATAGGGGCTATGACTCCTCTTGCCAATACGGCTCTTGGCACATGGGAAGCTATGAAAGCCGGTAAAAGCGGTATCGACAAGATTACCTTATTCGACTCAACGACTTGTCGGACGCATTTTGCCGGAGAGGTCAAAGATATGGATGTCTGCGGTGTGATTGACCGCAAAGAAGCCAATCGTATGGACCGTGTGACGCAGTTCGCCGTCATGGTGTCGGACGAGGCGTTGAAAGACAGCGGACTGGATTTGGACAAAGAGGACAAAGACCGTATAGGTGTCATCTGGGGAACCGGTATGGGCGGAATGATGACGCTTGAAAGCGAATTGTCGGAATTCGGGCGAGGCGACGGAACACCCCGTTTCAGCCCGTTCTATATACCTAAAGCGATAGGCAATATGGCGGGTGCCAATGTATCGTTGCATTTCGGACTGCGGGGCATCAGTTATACCACGGTGGCGGCTTGTGCATCTTCATCGCAGTCGATAGCCGATGCTTTCAACTACATACGTATGGGGAAGGCGACAGCCATCTTGTCAGGCGGCAGCGAAGCCGGCATCACCTTCTCGGGCATAGGCGGTTTTGGTTCGATGCGTGCCTGCTCGCTGCGCAATGATGATCCCGCGAGTGCCAGCCGTCCATTCTCCAAGTCCCGCGACGGGTTCGTACTGAGCGAGGGTGCCGCATGCCTCGTGCTTGAAGAGATGGAGCATGCTCTTTCACGAGGCGCGAAGATCTATGCCGAGGTGGCAGGTGCAGGAATAAACGCTGACGCCTATCATACCACCGCCCCCGAGCCTGACGGCAAAGGAGCCGCCAAAGCAATGCTGATGGCTATGGAGGACGCGGGTGTGACTCCTGCCGAAGTGGACTATATCAATGCCCACGGCACAAGCACACCACTCGGAGATGTAGCCGAAGTGAAAGCCATTCAAAGTGTATGGGGTGACGATGCCTACAGACTCAACATATCCTCCACCAAGTCAATGACAGGACACATAATGGGTGGCGCGGGAGCAGTAGAAGCACTGGCCTGCGTGATGGCTCTTAAGGAAGGGATCGTTCCGCCTACTATCAACCATGCCGAGGGCGATGACGATGAACAGATAGACTACCGCCTTAATTTCACATTCAACAAGGCTCAGACACGTACTTTGAGATACGCCTTGAGCAACACTTTCGGATTCGGAGGACACAACGCCTGTCTTCTTTTCAAGCATTTTTAGCATACTGATATGAATATCTCTATTGTCGGAGCCAGCGGCGCGGTCGGGCAGGAACTGCTTGAAGTATTGGAGTCGCGCCGTTTTCCCGTCAGCCGTCTGCGCCTGTTCGGTTCATCGCGCAGTGCAGGCAGCGAATATGTTTTCAAGGGCGGAAAAGCCAGAGTGGAAGAGTTGCGTCACGGAGATCAGTTCAGAGACACGGATATTGTTTTTGCTTCGGCGGGTGCGGCTGTCAGTCGCGAATATGCAGACGATATGACGCGCTTCGGAGCGGTGTTGATTGACAATTCGAGCGCATTCCGAATGGACGAGGATGTGCCGTTGGTGGTTCCGGAAGTGAACGGCAAGGACATTGCTATCCGTCCCCGCAATATAATAGCCAATCCTAACTGCAGCACCATTGTGATGGCTCTGCCATTATACGCTGTCCACTGTTTAAGCCCTGTCCTCCGTGTACATGTCGCCACTTATCAGGCTGCGAGCGGCGCAGGGGCACAGGCTATGGTTGAACTGCAGGAACAACACAGGCAGGTGATGGCGGGCGAAGAGGTGACTGTAAGGAAGTTTGCCCATCAGTTGGCTTATAACGTCATTCCTCATATAGACATCTTTACTGATAATGGCTACACGCGTGAGGAGATGAAAATGCACAACGAGACCCGCAGGATTTTTCACAGTGACCTCACCGTGAGTGCCACGTGTGTGCGCGTGCCGACCTTGCGCTGCCATTCGGAAAGTGTGTGGGTGGAGACAGAGGAGCCACTGACTGCCGAAGCCGTCAAAAAGGCAATAAGCCAAATGCCGGGGTGCGTTGTGCAAGACGAACCGGAAACAAACATCTATCCTATGCCTCTGTGTTTGAGCGGCAAAGACGATGTTTATGTAGGACGCATACGCAAAGACCTGACTGACGACAAGGGCATTGCTTTCTGGTGTGTGAGCGACCAGATACGCAAAGGGGCGGCACTCAATGCGGTGCAGATAGCGGAACTGATTGTCAAAGCATAGACTATGAGCGACGGGCAGATAGAAATAATGGCGCCTGCAGGCAGTTGGGAGAGCCTCGCAGCGGCTATACAGGCAGGGGCGACAAGTGTTTATTTCGGTATCGAACACCTTAATATGCGCTCCCGTTCGTCCGCCAATTTCACCACTGCCGACCTGCATACCATTGTCGCCCGCTGCCGCGAAGCAGGTGTCAAGACCTATCTCACCCTCAATACGGTCATTTATCCGGAAGACTTGCCGTTAATGCGTACTATAGTGGATAACGCCCGCGAGGCGCAAGTGGATGCCGTCATTGCGAGCGACATAGCCGTAATGCAGTATGCCAACGCGCAAGGAGTGGAGGTGCATCTTTCCACACAACTTAACATTGCCAATCTTGACGCGTTACGTTTCTATGCGCAGTTTGCTGACGTAGTGGTGCTGGCACGTGAGCTGAACATGGAGCAGGTGGCTGCTATTCACAGAGGTATAGTGGAGAAAGACATACGCGGACGCAAAGGCGGACTGATACGGATAGAGATGTTCTGCCACGGCGCGTTATGTATGGCTGTCAGCGGCAAGTGTTATTTGAGCCTCAACAACGCAGGTCAGAGTGCCAACCGCGGAGCCTGTATGCAGGTATGCAGACGCGCATACACAGTCAAAGACAAAGACTCGGATATAGAGTTGGAGGTGGACAATCAGTATATAATGTCGCCGAAAGACTTGAAGACCATACATTTTCTCAACAAGATGCTTGATGCCGGTGTGCGTGTGCTGAAGATAGAGGGTCGTGCCCGCGGAGCGGACTATGTGCATACGGTCGTTTCGTGCTACTCCGAAGCCGTCAAAGCCTGGCAAAACGGCGAATACGCAACAGACGGCATACGTGAGCGGATTGAAGAGTGGGACGAGAGGTTAAGCCGTGTTTTCAACAGAGGGTTCTGGGACGGCTATTATCAGGGGCAACGTCTGGGGGAATGGACGCATGAGTACGGGTCGTGCGCTACACGCAAGAAGGCTTTTGCCGGTAAATGCACCAATTTCTTCAAGCAGATCAGTGTGGCGGAATTTTATATAGAGGCGTTAGACAGCGTCAATGAGGGCGATGAGTTGCTCGTTACAGGCGAAACAACAGGCGCGTACTTTTTAACGGCTCACGACCTGCATGATGAGAAAGGCAATATTCAAAACTCGATCACAAAGGGGCATTTCTTTGCTGTCAAGACCGACCGCATTGTTCATCGCGGTGACCGTCTGTTTGTCCTTCAACCGACTTAGTTCTTTTTAGTCAGTATTTTGCGGTTTCAGACAAAAATGGATGGTTTTTGTTTGAAACTTCAAGTTTCACAAGTTGAGGGAAGTCGTGTTTTGTACGCGAATAAGCCATAATTAGCCACAAATAATTTTGGTTATCAATGGATGTGGCAGTCCTGATTCTTATGACCACACGGAAAGTTGCAAAATGCGGACGAAAAACGTGGGAGGATTATGCAAAATGACACATATTAAGAAAAAAATATGAAAAATATGAGAGAAAATTTGTTCTTTTGCATAATAAATGTATATATTTGCGGTGATTGTTGAAAATGGAGTCAGACTACGACTGAAAAATGTCCGGAACAATGACACTTTGACAAGGCGGAAACTCGCGTGAAATCAGCATACCTTGCGCTACCCTTGAGCAACACTTGGGCTACACTTGCAAAATGACAAAGTGCCTGCCAACAGTCATCGGAGTATTTGAGCAAGGAAAACCATAGCTAGCAGCAGGCAACTCCGTAGGCATGAACACCCAGTGGGTGTTTATGGTTGCGGACAATGGCGAGGATGGCTAACTTAACCAACACGAAGTCATCGACACGAAGTAACCAACACGCAGTCACCACCAGCCGAAGGCTGACCAAAACGCAGTTTACAAAACGATCTTTGATATACTGATATTACCGCAAAAATGAATTATTTTTGCTCAAATGTTTGTGCACTCAGAAAAAAACACACTACCTTTGCTGCGCAAAATCAAAGAAAAGCGATTATGGACAGCAAAACTCCCAAAGAAGAAAAGAAACTGAATCCTGTCTATGAGTACCTGATGAAGCTTCGCGGGCATGTGTTTGTGAACGACCCGATGCTTTTGGTGTGATGAGGTATCTGATTGACACGAATATCTTTGTCTATCTGATGGTTGAGCCTGACATGCTCAACCATGATGTGGATGCCTTGTTACGGGATTATGACAACCAACTTTACATCAGTATCGAATCTTTGAAGGAATTGGTAGTCGCCTATCGTAACAAGGGTTTGTGGGGCAACGTATGGCGTTCGGAAGAAGATATGGTGAGGGATATTATCAACAGTAACATATCCATTATCCCGTTAAAACCGGAACATCTGCTGACTTACGCCAAGATGGAGATTAACAACGAACAATGACATAAAGACCCGTCAGACCATATCATTATTGCACAGGCTATAACGGAACACATTCCGTTGATTTCAAGCGACACACGTTTTGACTTTTACAAAAAACAAGGTTTGGATTTCATCTTTAACAGAAAATAAAGTCTTGCCTTCTTAATATAAAGTTAATGCGGTAATATCAGTAATACGGTATTGCCGCTTTTTGTGTTAGTCAGTAAAACAACACTACATTTACTGACGAACACGCAGTCCCCAACAGCCGAAGGCTGACCAACACGCAGTAACTAACATTAACTTCTATAGATATTATGAAAAAACATTTATCTCTTTTGATGCCGCTTCTGGCATGGTTAATGACTCTCGCTCCGCATTCCGCGCAGGCGCAAGTGAACGAGTATCTCAAAGTGGTCGGAAACGCCACCGTTGTGGTCAAACAGACAGGTACGGTCAGCGAATGGCCCGACCTGTGGTACCAGATTGACGAGGGTTCGTGGGTGCAGGTTCTTGAACCATGTACATTGACCGTGCCGACCAACTCTGGCAGTGTTCCGCATTATATGCGCTTAAAGGGTAACAACCCGACAGGTTTCAACAAGAGCAGTACGAATTTCATTTCCTTGGCTATCACGGGCGGCAATCCTGCCGTACAGGGAAATGTGATGTCGCTGATTGACCCTACCAATTTCGCGACAGCCACCACCATCCCGTGCGACTACTGCTTCTACGCTTTGTTCTGCCCTTATCCGCCGACTTCGTTCTCAACCTCGTTCAGCAGTTCGTTATCCACTTCCACGAGTCTGAGCAAGACACACGAACTGGTATTGCCCGCCACGACCCTGACGGCGTACTGCTATGCGTATATGTTTGCCGGCAACTCAGGGCTTTACACCGGTCCCTCGCTGCCTGCCACGGTGATGCAGCCCTGGTGCTATGCGCACATGTTCGACAACTGTATGAACAGTTTTTACAGTTCGACGGCGGCGAACAGCGGCTGGTATTTTTCCGCCATGCACCTTCCCGCCCAGCAGTTGGCTGAAGGCTGTTACGCGTTTATGTTCAACCGTTGCAGCAGCCTATATAACAACGATGCGAACAATTATTATATTCTGCCCGCCGAGGAACTTGCCCCCAAGTGCTATATGGGTATGTTCGGTCTGTACAACGCCAAATGCACCTCGCTCAAGTATGTGGAGATTATGGCGACCTCCCTGCAGGACCGCCGTGGCGACGACCTGACCAACTGCTGCGCCTATATGTTCAACAACGCCATCGCTGCTGGTACGTACTATGGTCGCGGCGGTCTGACCGTCCGTTTCTACTGGCTTGACTGGGGTGCATACAACGGAACCGGGCAGACTGGCGACGGTCCGACGCAGAGTTGGTTCTTGGGTTATAGTGCAAGTTACAATACATTCCTTTACCAGAACGGACTGACCCCTGTCACCAAAGGTGCAAGTTCATCCTATCCGAATACAACATATAGTGCTCCTTTTCCGTACTCAAGTACCCTGACACCTACCAACTATACTTATCTCACTTTCGACTGCAAAACCAACGGCGGTACGTGGGAGGCGGATGACGACTACGACACCGACCTCCGCCGCGTGGTGCGTGCGGGCTACACCGCAAAGACCGTACCTGCCAACCCGCACAAACTGGGCTGCACGTTCCTCGGATGGTACACTGCCCCCTCGGGAGGTACGAAAGTGGATAACGCCACTATCCTCTCGCAGACAACGGCGCAGACCTACTACGCGCACTTCATACCCAACGATGTAGACTACACCATCACCATCGCCAATGGCGCGCACGGACACGTGGTCGTAAGCCGCAACAACGCCCCGACGGCGACCTATACCACCACTTCGTCTGTTCACAATATGTCCGAACTGACCATCACTGCCGTACCAGATGCGGGCTACCGCTTCAAAGCATGGACAGGCGATGCCGCCACTATCAAAACAGCAGAAGACAATGGTACCACCTACTACCTTGTGAACGACATCACCGTAGGTGCCACCTTCGAAGCCGACGAGTGCACCGTGACTATCAGCACCCCGGCATCCAACGGTACGCTGGCTGCATCCGATGGCACGAACAGCTACGCTTCGGGCAGCACCTACACCTTCAACCGCCAGACCGACCTCAACAAGGTGCTGACCTTCACCGCCACTCCCGCCTCCCACCGCCTCTTCACGGGCTTCACCGGCACGGAACTGAGCAATGTGACGGCTGCACCTTACGTCTATGACCAAGTGGTGACAGGTACATATACCATCACCGCCGGCACACCCGACGAAGTGACCGTCGGTGCAACCTTTACTGTTCCGCAGTTCACCGTCACCGCTACGAAAACAGGAAGAGGTAACGGCTCAATCATTTTGACGGCGGACGGCTACCCTGAGCAGACCGGCAGCGGTACGTATGACATCGACGCGGTGGTGACGCTGACCGCCACACCTGCCAACGCGATGTTCAAGTTCGTCAAATGGACTGACAACGACAGCGACAACCCCGTCCGCACCTACACCGTATTGGGCGATGCCACGTTTGAGGCGGAGTTCGACTTGGATGGCGACCTCTGGTCCGCTCCCGCCACGGTGGATGTCTATGCTAACGGTTATACATTGAAAGGCGGAACGAACGCGATGCCTACTTCTGCAACTTCCACCAACTTCCGCATCCTGTACAACCTCGATCCCGTGGTCGGAAATGACGGTATAACCTACACGCCCGTGGATATGGGGGCCGGTGTCGCTTGGGCTGACAGGAACGTCGGTGCCACCGACCCGACCAAAGCAGGTTCCTACTTCTATTGGGGAGGAACAAAAGCCTACGGCGAAGACGGTTACACAACGGTGTCAAGCGCAAATTACTATACTGGAGTGGCAGATATGACGGCAACCACATCAACTGCTGTCGCCTCGCAGTATCCTTTACCCGCTGAAGCCGATGCTGCAACGCAAAAGATTGGCGGGCAATGGCGTATGCCTACTTACTATGAGATGAATAACCTCATTTCTTCCACTTACACAACTAACGCGCCGGTTAATTATAACTATACAGTTACCAATAAGTACTACACAGACGATAAGATTTTTATTCCTGCCGGAGGACGATATGCAACCACTTTGTCCAAAGGTGCGGCATACCTTTGGACAAGTACCGTAGCATCTAAAAACGGAGCCAGCAGCAAACCGTGGGTATATTATAATCACGCGATGAGAGGTAATGTTAATACCACTGGGAATTCTGTGGCTTATTATGCTCTTCCAGTCCGTCCCGTCTATGTACCCTCGTTCGAGACTTGCACGCTGACCGTGATTGTTTATTGGGCTTCGACAGCCAAGTATTACTACAAGTACATCTGCGAGGTAGGGCAGACCGTCACCATCAAACAGCACCCGAACTATACTAAGTACGTATTCTCGGCTTGGCGCGAGAATACCTATAACGGAACGTCACTGTCCACCGACAACAGCTATTCGGTTACGCTGACAGGTGATCAGACGATAGCCGCACACTATGTATCCAACAACAGTGCCACTGTTCTTTTGACTGTCAATCCCCTACCGGCAAAAGGCGGTACGGCAGACGGCGGCGGATACTATGTGAATGGAACCAATATCACGCTGACTGCAAACCCCAACGAGAACTATAGCTTTGTGCGCTGGTCGGACGGCAACACAACGAATCCCCGCGCTTATACGACCACGGCTTCGGCTGTAACGCTGACGGCAGAGTTTGAATATACGGGTACCGCCGCGTCGGCCGACGCGAATGAGGAGGTGTTCGCCTATATGCCAACCAACTGCTTCAAAGTGCTGTATGATTATCCTGCATCCTTAACAGGCAACGACGGTATCACCTACCGCCTTGTGGATATGGGGAACGGTGTGCTGTGGGCGAACAAGAACGTGGGTGCGGCCGATTCTACGAAGGCAGGTTCCTATTTTTATTGGGGCGGAACAACACCTGTTACCACAGTTGGAACAGCAACTACATGGGCAGGTGCTCAAGATATGTTACTTACCACCTCTTATACGACCTATTCAACCCTTTCTCCGAAAGTTGTCCAATACGCGCTGCCCGCAGACAACGATGCCGCTACCGTAAAGATGGGTGAGCGTTGGCGTATGCCGACCTACGAAGAGGTTTATTACCTTTCCGCTCCTACGGGTGCATCTGAAACGGGTGCGGCTGCTTCAGGTTACACCTATACGAATACCTTGAGCGGGGAGAAACTCTTTATACCCAATTCGGGTTATTATAAAACGAACAATTCAAGTACGATTACCACGAACCATTCGCTCTTTTGGGCAAGTACAATGGGAACATTTAATGCGACCAATTCCAGTTGTGTTGCCGGTTATTACTATGATGGTAATTCCTCACCAAACAGTAATACCTATGGCTATATATGGTACGCTCTTCCCGTTCGCGGTGTCTATGTGCCTCCATTCGAGACCTGCACCATCAAGGTGCAGGTAGCAGGCGGCGCGGTAATAGCGGGTAATACGAGTGCTACCACCTACTATCGCTATTATATCTGCGAGAAGGGACAGAAACTGCGTCTTACGGCTCATCCTCATTCGGTAGGTCAAACGGCATGGACGTTTGCTTTCACCAACTGGACGGACGTAACCAACGGCAATGCCGTTCTCTCCACCGACCCCACGTATGAGTTTGTTGTGTCGGAGGACAAAGAGATCACAGCCACATTTGCTGCCACCACATCCAATTTCTCCACCATCCACGCTTTGCCGCAGCCCCGCTCGGCAGGCTATGTATATGGTGTAGGTCGCTACAAAAACGGCGTTACTACCCAACTGCACGCCGTGCCGGAAGAGGGCTGGACATTCGTCCGCTGGGAGGACAACAACTCCACCGACCCCTACCGCGAGATAACCGTGAACGGACACGCCACCTACAACGCCGTCTTCACCACCGCTGTGCCTGCCGCAGCCTCTGCGCACAAGTATGTGAACGTATGGCACGAGGCGACCACCACGACCACCGAGAACCTCTACGACGGTTCGCCGCTTGAGACGTGTACGCTGACAGTCAAGACCTACCAGTCGAATACAGCCAAAGCCACCTACAACTACGTCTGCGAGAAAGGGCAGACGGTGACGGTGAGCGCGTTCACCAACACAGCCAACTATTCGCTGCTGCACTGGACGAACGCCAATTACGACATCATGAGTTACGACCCGACGGTGGAATTGGTGGTTACGGGCAATATGACCTATTACGCCACCTTCTATACCACGCGCGTGACGACCCGCACGCTGACGCTTGTTTCTTCGCCGTTGGAGGGTGCAATCTTCGACGGTGCGGTGAAGACCACGCAGCTCGGTGTGTATGAGGACGGACAGTTGACGAAACTCATTTGCCACCCCAAGCCGCATTACCGCTTCCTCTACTGGGACGATGACCATAGCCTGACTGACACCATTCGTTACGTCACGGTCAATGCCGACCGCACCTATACGGCGGTACTGGAGATTGACTACGACCTCGCTTCTGTCACCTCGGCGGACGCTTTCGCGCAAGTATATTATGGAGGAACGTATCAGGGTACATACCTGCGCTATGACCTGCCGGGATATGACGCCAACGGCTACCGTCCTGTGGATGTGGGTGTCGGTGTGGCATGGGCGAACAAGAACATCGGTGCCGCCGACAGCACCAAGGCGGGCGACTACTTCGTATGGGGTCTGACCACTCCCGCCACCACGGTGAACAGCAGCGGAAGTGCAGGAACCTACTATGCCGGTGTCACATCCATGACCACCACAGCGGGGTATAGTACTGTTCCGCAGAACACCCTGCCCGCCGAGGCGGATGCCGCCACACAGATTATGGGCGAGCGGTGGCGTATGCCGAACTGCACGGAGATATACAACCTGCAGGGCGTTGTCGGCAGCGGTTCCACCGAGGAAGGACAAGCATCCGCCGGATACCGATACACCAATGTGGAAAACACGTCACAATTTATCTATATTCCCGCCGCCGGATGTATGAAAACGAGCGGTTCCGGAACCGTGACCGCCGGTACGACCCAGTTCTGGGGCAGTACGGCAAGTACAATCAGTGGCGCATCCTCGCGTCCGTCCTACTACCTGAGCGGCTCTTACAGTGCCGGTTCCACTTCCTACTACGCTTGGAGTGCCATGCCGGTCCGCGCCGTTTATGTGCCGCCGTTTGAGACCTGCTCCGTGAAGGTGGTGACCAACAGCAAGACCTATATCTATATGTGTGAGGTGGGTCAGCGCATCACCATCACCGCTTTCTACGGTGCTGCAACGGCTTCCAATCAGAGTTACCGCGTGGACAAGTGGGTGGATCAGAACAATGTGACCGTCTGCACCGACCAGACCTATTCGTTCATCGCCTTGTCGGATGTGACGCTGACGGTAACATACACAAGTTCCTATACCACCAAGCGGACGCTGACCTTCAATGTGTCGCCCGCTTCATCGGGTACGGTGAACAACCTTGCATCGTTTGTGGGTCAGTACAATGATGGTGCGAAGGTGCGTATTCCCGTCAAGGCGGCAGCTAACTACCGCTTCTCGCACTGGTCGGACGATGTGAACAACACCGACCCCAACCGTGTCTTCACGGCTACGGCGAACACGACCTACACCGCCGTCTTCGAGCCGGATCTGTCGCAAGCTGCGGAAGCCACTATCGCGCAGGCTGCTACCGCCGACACAACGAAGATTCTCTATCCGCTGCCCGTCCTGTACAAGAACAACATGTTCTATACCCCTGTGGATATGGGTACGGGTACGGCATGGTGTGACTACAACGTGGGCGTTACCGCTCCCAGTACATTGACAGGCTACTATACCATTTGGGGCAAGAATGGATCGATAACCAAATACAGCAACTATAATTCAACAAAGTTCTATTGTGCCAATTTAAGCAGTATGTCGGCGGAAGATGATTTGCCCGCCAATACGACATACGATATAGCGATGAACCAGTTGGGTACGAACTGGCGCGTGCCTTCCAAGCAGCAATGGCAAGACCTGATTGACAACGCCGATTATTCCGACGGCACCTTTACCAGTAAAACGGATGCAACCAAACAAATCACTTTGCCCGCCGCAGGTGTAAAGATACCGACAGCCACGAACAGTAGCGGCGGAAATCCTTCTGCTTCCAATACCACTCACCGTTACTATTGGAGCAGCACGCTGCAATCGAAAGCAGGCACACTTTGGCAGAGTCTGCCGTACTGCTTCTACGATGGTGAAGTCAAATACGGAACGGATGTGCCGGCCAACGGTTATTGCAACTACGGTATGCCGGTGCGCGCCGTGTATGTGCCTTCGTTCACGCCCGACACCGTGCGTGTCCGCTATACCAACGGCGAGTCGGTGACGCGCACGAACACCTATCTCGTGCAGCGCGGACAGCCCGTCCGCATAACGGCCCTGCCGTCGGAAGGCTATGTGTTCAAGCAGTGGACTGAGGACAACGACACGCACGCCGAACGCACCGTCTTCATGTCGGGCAACCTGACCCTGACCGCCGAGTTTGAGGAGGAGAACGCCGGCACGGCGCTCATCATCACGCAGGTCAACAACGGCGACTGGGGTTCGGTCAGCGGCGGCGGCGAATACGACAAGGGTGTGGAGGTAACGCTCACAGCCACTCCCGCAGCCCACTACCACTTCGTCAAGTGGCAGCTCAACGACGCGGACATAGAGGGCGGCGCGACCCTGAACTTCACCGCGACCGCCATCGCCACCTACAAGGCGTTCTTCGCTATCGACCGCCACACCATAACCACCGCAGGCAGCAATGTGACCATTACAGGCGGCGGCGAATACGACTACGGCACGGAGATTACGCTCACAGCCACTCCCGCCGAACACTACCACTTCGTCAAGTGGCAGAAAGACGGTGTGGACATCGAAGGCACGGAGTCCATTGACATCACCGTTACCGCCGACGCTACCTACACCGCCGTATGCGCCATCGACCGTCACACGCTGACCGTCAGCGGCGAAAACGGCACAGTGACCGGCGGCGGCGAGTACGACTACGGCACGGTTGTCACCCTCACCGCCACGGCGGATGAGCATTACCACTTCGTCTCGTGGTCGGACGAGGGCGCGGCGACGCATACCGTGACCGTGACGGGCGACGCTTCCTATACCGCCACCTTCGCCATCGACCGCTTCACGCTGACCATCAACGGCTCCAACGCGGTTGTGACAGGTGCGGGCGAGTATGACTATGGCACGGAGGTGACTGTCAATGTCAGTCCGAATATCGGTTACAACTTCACCGGCTGGACCGACAGCAACAACGACAACCCGCGCACAGTGACGATAACCGAAAACACGACGCTGACTTATACCGTAGTGTTCGTACCGTCCTACGCCATCACGACCGTGGCAAGCGGCGGTGTGATTTATCAGACTGCTGACCGCTACGAGATGCAGACGGGTCCGACGACGTACAGTTATATGAACGGCACCGAACTGACCCTTGACGTACGCACATCGTTCGGCTATGCGTTCACAGGCTGGAGCGACGGCAACAAGCAGAACCCGCGCACCGTGACCGTCACGGAGGCGAAGACCTATACGGCTGAGTTCGATGAGCAGACGCATATCGTCTTCCATCAGACCGAAGGCACGCTCGACTTCCCGACCTACGCGAAGAACACGTTCGCCATTATCGGCGAGACGGACGATGTGACCTTCCGCCTGTATTTCGGCACAACGCTGACGACAGGGACGACCAACTACCTGTCCAGCCTCTCGCTTGACGCGGCGCAGTCGTATATCCAACCCACGGTGGGAGCCAAACGCACCATCGCTTCGGCTACGGTGGCGAACGTGACCTACGCGGGCGAGCTGTTCCGCGCCGCCCACCTCGTGGCTTCGCTCACCGACACCGAGGGACGCACCTACGATGTGGATATCTACACCAACTACTGTATCAACTACGCCACCTTTGAGGAGGACTACACCTACAAGTATTACAGCAGTTACCTCCCAACTGAATCCAGTTGGCTCAACGGCCGCTCGTTTGAGTATGGCGAGGACAACTACATCGGTACGATGGTCATCCGTCCGGGCAACATCATGCGCTACTTCCTCGGTCAGGCGGGAAGTGATGTTTATGACTACTGCCAGATACAGTTGCAGTTCTATCCCGACAACACCAAGCCCGGCACCATACCGACCGGCGTTTATCCGATTAACTCGACGCAGGCTCCGGGTACCGTCTATATAGGCAGTATTCCGACGAATTATATTACACGTCAGTCTAACCAGGTGAATGGCTATACAGGTACAGGTTCATGGGTATTCCACGATATGCAGAATATGTCCACGTATGTCCGCACAACCGACAACTGGGTGCTGCGTGGCGGATATGTGGAAGTGGTGAATGTGGACGAGAACTACTTTGTACATGTTCACGCCTACACCGACGGCTATGCCACTAACGGCGAGGCGGACAATACGGTGATTGACTTCACTGCCGGTATAGGTTCTGTCTCGGCTCCTGTTACAGCGACGAACATCACTATTGCCGCGCAGACCGCAGGCGGCGAACAGCTCGCGGATGCTGTGACGGCGGCAGTTGCCGGTGCATCCAACTGGACGGATGTCACGCTCGGCCAGGGTACGCACAGCCTCTTCAGCGGCAACACGCTTGACCTGACAGCGGAACTGGACGGCTACGTGTTTGACCATTGGGAGCTGAACGGCACACCGGTTGCCGGTGAAGACTACACCTACAGTTACACCGTCGGTGCCGCCGATGCGCGGATTGTGGCAGTGTTCACCTTTGACAACTCGCCGCGTTACACCATCACCTTTGAGGATGAGGACGGCACGCAGCTGCAGCAGCTAACCGTCATTGAGAACCGCACACCTGTTTACACCGGTGTCACACCTGTGAAGGCAGGCTGGCAGTTCAACGGCTGGA
>JAIKXR010000153.1 GCA_024683975.1 Paludibacteraceae bacterium | reverse complement strand
TCAGGTATGTAGGTACAGAGCTCGGTTGCTCTTTCAATAAGTTTTGTTTCGTTAGAAGAACACGCTGCGAATAAAGTCAGCACGAGCAGGTGAAATAATTTTCTCATATCATACTAAGTTTTCTGATTGCCTGTTATAATCTATTGCAGTAGGTCAGGGCGGCGTTCGCGGGTGTGGGCAATGCTTTGCTCCAAAAGATACTCCTCCACTTTTGCCTGATGTCCGGAAAGCAGTATGTCTGGCACTTTCCAACCTTTATATTCAGCGGGACGGGTATAGACTCCGGCTTCAAGAAGTCCGTCTTGAAAAGAATCGTTAAGAGCGGATTCGACATCTCCCAAGGCACCCGGCAAAAGACGCACTATAGCATCGGTCATAATAGCGGCCGGCATCTCTCCACCGGTCAGTACATAATCTCCAATGGACAATTCGCGGGTGATGAGATGGTCGCGTACACGCTGGTCAACGCCCTTATAATGACCACAAAGAATGATCAGGTTATGACAAAGAGAAAGTTGGTTTGCAGTTTGTTGGGTAAAGCGTTCACCGTCAGGAGCAGTGAAGATGACCTCATCATATTCGCGCTGCAATTTTAGCGCGGATATACAACGGTCAATAGGCTCAATTTGCAGCACCATACCCGCACCAAAACCAAAGGCATAATCATCGACTTTGCGATGCTTGTCAAGTGTATAGTCGCGCAGATTATGCACGCATATCTCTGCCAGCCCTTTCTGCTTGGCCCGTCCCACTATCGAATAGTTAAGCGGACTTTCAAGCAGTTCGGGACAGCAGGTGATGATATCTATCCGTATAGGCATAACAAAGGTTTATTCAACTACGGCTGCAGTCGAAAAACAAAAAACAGTAGTTGACTTATACATGTCATTGGGTCGGAGAATCGGGGACTGCCAATCGGGTTTATTAGGAGAGTCGGGGAATTTCTGCGTTTCAAGGCAGACGGCATTGCGATGACCGTACACCTCTCCACGTTTGCCAGTAACTGTTCCATCGAGGAAATTGCCGGTATAGAGTTGCAATCCGGGTTCGGAGGTGAGGACATTGAGTACTATACCGGTTTCGGGTGAGGTCAGAGTGGCGGCATTAGTAAGCGACTGAAGGTTCGGACGGAGTACAAAATTGTGGTCATATCCGTGTCCGTTGCGCAGTTGTTCGTTGTCAGCATCTATGTCTTGGCCGATGGGTTTAGCGGCAGTAAAGAAGTCAAAAGGCGATGAAGCAGGTATGTCGGTTATTTCGCCTGTCGTCATAAAAGTATTGTCAACGGGAGTCATCTGTCGCGCATTAATCCGGAGCAGATGTTCCATAGCGGTAAGCGAGCCGTTGCCGTTGAGATTGAAATACGAATGGTTGGTCATATTGATGACGGTAGGAGCATCGGTTGTGCCGAAGTAGTCCATACGAAGCGAGTTGTCATCGGCAAGAGTAAAAACCACACCCGCCTCTACACGTCCCGGAAATCCGTTGTCACCGTCATCAGACACAAGCGATAGTTTGAGAGTATGGATATCAGTTTGTTCAGCGTCAAAAACACGATATTGCCATCCGGTAGGCCCGCCGTGAAGAGTATGACCAAAATTGTTGGTCACAAGCTGGTAGTCCTGCCCGTCAATGGATATTTTACCTTGATTGATGCGGTTGGCGTAACGTCCGATGGTAGCTCCAAAATCGGAGGGGATGTTGGCATAGTCCTCCACGTTGTCAAAACCGAGTACCACATCTCTCATCTTGCCTTCCTTGTCGGGAACGAGCATTGATACGATGCGTCCGCCGAAATTGGTGATGCACACTTCCATCCCGCTCTTATTCTCAAGAACAAAGAGACGGGTGGTCTTGCCCTGCCGCAGGCTTTGAAACCGTTGCGGGTCTAATCCCGAACGGGTAAAGGTAGTCTGGCTGCCGGCTTCGATTAGCACTTGGTTGGCAGCGCGTACTTGTTGTTCGTCCACTTTCATTATTTTTCTGTCATAAGTCATTAAACCATTCACTTCACCTTCCACGTCAGTGGTCTGTGTATAGACGGCTGCCGAGAAACCCTTGGCAACCAAATCTTTAAGCATCTGCGTGTAACGCACATATTCAGCGGTCACTTCTTCACTGCTGTTGAAGCGTATGTAACCCCAGTTGCGCCGGTTCCACCATAGGTGGTCTTCAACGGGCCAGCCTATGCCGCCATATTCACCGAGTACGTTAACGCGTTCAGGGTCGTAAAGGTACATATCAGGTTGCGGATAGTTGTGCAGGTCGGTGATGTCACCCACTTGGCGGAAATTTCCGCCTGATGACTGATTGACAAGACGCGAAGGGTCGTACTGACGGGTAAAGGCGACTACATCTTCTGTGTCGAATTGTCCCCAAGCCTCGTTGAAAGGCACCCACATAACGACAGACGGGAATGGCATACACAGATCCATTATCTCCTGCCATTCGCGATAGTAGTTGTTAGCCGACTCTTCTGTGCGGTCGCGGTCTGTTCCGCCCATAAACCGGCGGGGTTCCCATTCGTTACCCATATCGCCAGACGGCATATCCTGCCAAACGAGCATACCGAGCCGGTCACAATGGTAATACCAGCGGGCGGGTTCAACTTTGACATGCTTGCGAATCATATTGAATCCGAGGTCTTTCGTTTTCTGTATGTCGAAAAGCAGAGCCTCATCTGTAGGTGCAGTGTAAAGTCCGTCCGGCCACCATCCTTGGTCGAGCGGCCCGTAGTGGAAGAGCGTGCGGTTGTTGAGTTGCATACGCCAATGCCCTTGGGCGTCTTTGATACGCGATATCTTGCGCATAGCGGCATACGAACTAACACAATCAAGTTGCTTATGACCTTGTTTAAGAGTAATTTGCAAATTATAAAGGAACGGACTGTCCGGTGACCATAACTTAGCGTCAGGCACATGAAGAACGATGTTCTGGCCTGCTATGCCGCAGCCTGCGGCCACTTCTGTGTCGCCATCCGAGAGTGTTACATAAGCCACTTCTTGGTTGTCAGAGGCTGTATGAACGATGACATTAAGGAGTGAGCGGTCAATGTCGGCAGTCGGAATTACGGCTGTTATGTAGTTGTCATTGACCGGTTCCATCCAAACAGTCTGCCATATACCCGTAACTGAAGTGTACCAGATAGAGCGTGGACGGCTGACCTGCTTCCCACGAGGCTGATATCCGTGGTCGGTAGAGTCATATACACGGAGCGTAAGTACTTGTTTCCCGTGTTTGAGGAAAGGAGTGGCATCAACTGAAAAGGGTGTATAACCGCCTTCGTGAATACCTGCCAATGCTCCGTTGACATACACTTCGGCACGCCAATCGACCGCTCCAAAATTGATTATCAGACGACGGCTCCGCCAACTGCGGGGAACAGTGAACTCACGGCGATACCATAGTTCCTGCTGGTCAGTAGGCACACGTCCCACGCCTGACAGAGCAGATTCGATAGCGAAGGGTACCAGAATGTCACCGTCCCAAACGTCTGGTTCAGGCAGTCCTTTCTCTGTAAGAGCGTATTGCCACAGACCATTAAGGTTCTGCCATTCGGCTCGACAGAGTTGCGGGCGGGGGTATTCAGGGAGTACGTTTTCGGGATTTACTTGTTCTGCCCATGGGGTACGTATCTTGTCACCATGGATTTGCCATTGCGACTGATGCTTTTTGCAAGCCGTCAATAGGGTCAGGACACAGAGTGTCAAAAAAAAGAAACGTTTCATATTATATTGGCTTTATTGGTTATCCTCGGTTATGATGCCGCCATTGACAACGAATGTTTTCATAGCGGCGAAAGACGAGTCCCAACGGTGTAAATGGTGTATGTCGGTATCGGTAAGGAAGATTTGCGAGAAAGGAGAATGGAGTACCGTTTGTGCCGTGGGCAGTTCGATAGTTTCGCTCGTCACCATTTCAATGAGTTGTTTGACACGGTGGCTGTCAAGTCTGTCAAAAATATCATCAAGGAGCAGAAAAGGCGGAAGGCCGGTTTGATTGGAAAGGAAAAGCGCCTGCGATAGCCGGAGAGCAAGGAGGCAGGTTTTTATCTGTCCTTGCGAAGCCACTTGCTTGACCGCATAACCGCCGATAGAGAAGAGCAGATCGTCTTTATGACAACCTACTGAAGTCCAGCCGAGTATCAGGTCACGTTGGCGTGTCTGCTGCCAAGCGTCAGGGAGTGAGCGGTCGAAAAACTGGCTTTGGTAGGACAATCGGACATTTTCGCCTCCGTTAGACAGAATAGTGTAAGTGTCAATGAAGAAAGGCACGAATTGACTGACAAACAACCGTCTTGCCTCAAATATCTGCAAGGCGAGAGGCTGCATCTGCTGCTCATAAACGACTAGCATATCATCAAAAGCAGCAGTAGCATCTTTATCAGCGAGTTGCTTGAGCAGCGAGTTACGTTGTTGCAGCAGTTGGTTATAGTTGGTGAGAGCGGGCAGGTATGTCGGGTCATATTGAGAGATGGTGCTGTCTATAAACTTGCGTCTGATGTCAGAACCGTCCAAAATGATGCCTATGTCTTGCGGGGAAATGAGAACCAGAGGCAGCAAGCCTATATGGTCGCTCAGTCTCTGGTAGTTCTTGTCGCCTTTCCTGAATTGCTTTTTGCCACCTTGCCGCAGTCCGCAGGTGATTGTCAAGGACTCGCCGTCTTTCTCATAAACACCCTGTACCATAGCCATTTGCTCTCCATGACGAATACAGTCACGGTCCTGTAGCGAGAAGGCTGACTTGGTAAAGGAAAGCAAATATATTGCGTCCAAGACGTTGGTTTTGCCCTGACCGTTCAGACCTACAAATCCGTTAAGCCTGTCGGCAAAGTGCAGATGGGCTTCGGGTATGTTTTTGTAGTTGAGCAAGTGCAGTTCTTTGATAATCATAATTTCAGATACATTCAGACGGGCAAAAGTTAAGAAAGAGTATGTCTATGCGAATGTTTTGATGTCTTGTTCGGAGACGGGGTTGTCGGCGAGAATAAGGAGCCTTTCCACTACGTTTCTAAGTTCGCGGACGTTACCTTGCCAGTGATGCTGTTGCAGAGCTGCGATGGCTTGCGGGGAGAATGTTTTTTCCGCACGTCCTTGTTCGCTTGAGATGATGCGGTTAAAATGGTCAACCAACAAGGGTATGTCTTCCTTACGGTCGTCAAGGTCAGGTACGTGAACAGGTATGACGTTGAGTCGGTGGAAGAGATCCTCGCGGAACGTGCCTTTGGCTATTTCGTCTTTGAGGTTCTTGTTGGTGGCGGCAAGTACGCGCACATTGACGCTGATTGTCTTGTCGCTTCCGACGCGTGTTATCTCGTTTTCTTGCAGTGCGCGCAGCACTTTGGTTTGTGCAGCGAGCGACATATCGCCTATCTCGTCAAGAAAGAGCGTCCCGCCGTCTGCTTGTTCAAACTTGCCGGCACGGTCTTTGACTGCTCCTGTGAAAGAGCCTTTCATGTGGCCAAACAGTTCGCTCTCAATAAGTTCGGAAGGAATGGCAGCGCAGTTGACTTCTACCAATGGTTGCTTGGCACGCTGACTGAGCGAGTGAATCATACGTGCCACAACTTCTTTGCCTGTGCCGTTGCTACCTGTAATGAGCACACGCGCATCGGTGGCAGCCACACGGTCGATGATGTCGCGGACATGCTTGATGGCGGCACTACAGCCTATCATCTCGTTTTTGGATGACAGTTGTTTGCGCAGTTTGCGTACTTCCTCCGTTTTGGTTTGAACTTCAGTCTGAAGCTGCTGCCGGTCAAGGGCATTCTTGGTGGTGACCAACAGACGGTTGAGGTCAATAGGTTTTTCGAGGAAGTCGAATGCGCCTTTCTTCAGTGCTTCAACTGCTGTTTCAACGGTAGCGTGACCGGAAATCATAATGAACGTAGAGTCTTTCAACTGCTCCAACACTTCCAGACCGTCCATACCCGGCATTTTAATATCGCAATAGACAAGGTCGTAGGGCTGTTTGCGTGCAGCCTCTACGCCTGATTTGCCGTCTTGGGCGATATCCACCGTATAACCTTCAAACTCAAGTATCTCCTTAAGTGTGTTACGGATAGCGCGTTCGTCGTCAATGACTAATATACGTGCCATATAAGAAATCAGAGCAATGAACTAAGTTTGGCTTGGATGGCGGATTTGGGATGTGCGCCCACCATACGGTCAACGAGTTCGCCGTTCTTGAATACAAGCATCGTGGGGATGGACATAATGCCGAATTGCTGACAAACGTCAGGGTTCTCATCCACATTGAGTTTGCCGATGGCTACTTTACCTTCCATTTCCACGGCAAGTTCGTCCACGATGGGCGAGAGCATACGGCAGGGACCACACCATGTCGCCCAGCAGTCTATCATTGCTACTGTGTTGTCTTGTACGAATGCGGCAAAAGTGCCGTCTGTAATTGCTTGTGCCATAATGTTGTTATTTTTTAATTTAAAGGTGAATTAATGAATTGTTACTAGTTAATGTGCGTTAACCACGCCTATATACGGGAGGAGTCTACCCTGTCCGTTGTCATCGAGTCCGCATCCGACAAAGAAGTCAGCCGAGTTGTCCGTGATACAGGTATGAAGCGTTATCTCCTCCGGCAGAGAGGTAGTGGTGCGTTTAAGGAGCGTAAAGAAACATACGGAGTGCGGACGGAACGAATGCAGATAATGATACAAAGCCGTATCGGTCTTCCCCGTGTCGCATATATCGTCCAAAACGACCACATCGCGTCCCGTCAGATTCATCTCAGGCAAGTAGTCCCAATGAATATCTCCACTGCTCATGCCATCGTAGGAATGGAGTTTGACGTAGTAAACCTCGTTCTGAGGTTCGCCCAAACGGTCGAAAACGTGTGATGCAAACCACGTACCGCCATTCATCAGTACTATAAACACGGTATCTCGGGAAAGTACGCCTTGTTCTTGCAGGCGGCTGACCGTCTTGTCCATCGCTTCGCTTATCCGCGCTGCCGGATATTTAACTGTGTATCCCATATTTCAGACTCCATACTATAAACATTAAAACATCAACTTCTTCCAACTCTCAACTTAATACACAAAAATGTCTTTGATTTTGAGTTTCTTGACAGAGCCGCGTGACTTGAGGAAGTCCATAGGCATTTCTTGCTCGTTGCCGAGGAAGAAGTAGCGGTAAGTACGGTTAGCCACGTGTTTCTGCTGGAAGGCTTGCACATCGGCGAGAGTGAGGTTTTTCACCTCGCGGTAGATATCCTCAAAGAGGTCGTGGTCCCAGCCTTTGTCACGGAAACCGATGAATGAGCCGATTGGGGCCGAGCGGACGTAACGGCGTTTCTCGATGTTCTTCAGCAGTGACGATTTGGCTTGTGCGAAGGCGGCTTCCGACATAGGCATAAAGTTGCAGATAGAGTCGAAAGTGAGCATACAGTCTTTGAGTTTGTCGTTCTGGGTGATGATATAGGTTATATATGAGTTGTTCTCGCCTTTATGACCTGCCATAGCGTAGTACGCGGCTGAAGTATAGCACAATGCGCGTGCTTCACGCATCTCTTGGAAAACGATTGAGCCCATCGAACCGTCAAAATACTCGTTATAGAGGCGTATGATGGCTTCGTCTTTCGGAGTATAGATTTCGCCCCAGTTGGCATAACCAACATAATAGGTGGTGTTGGCATCGAAGGGGGCGATATAGATTTCGCTTTTCTTTACCTCTTGCGGCTGGATACGGGCTGAGTGTATTTGCTGTTCCGGTTTGCCTTGGGCTACCAGTTGCGACCGGTTGTTCAGCACTTGCTTGAGTTCGCCTTCGGTCATAGGTCCGTAGTAGGTAATGCGGCTCATGCCCGGAATTATCCCGCGCAGACGGGCAAGCACTTTTTCGCCGGAGAAGTTTTTCATTTGTTTGGGTGTAAGAACCATACGGCGGAAGTTCTTCTTGCCGTAGGTGCCATAGGTACGCAGGTTGTTAAAGCAGGAGCGCTGGTCAAGTTTGCTGTCCTCGTGCGCCTTGATACGGTCAGCCACAACCTCCTGATATACCGATTCTTCCGCACGGGCGGTGAGTACCCATTCTTCAAGGAGTTGGAGCGTTTTTTGGAAATTCTCCTGCAGACCGTAGATATAGAAATGCGTCTCGTTGGCAGAAGCGTATGCTCCCGCTTCGGCGGCAATCTGATAGAGGTCGGACTTGAACACTTCGGTGGTCATAGTGGCTGTTCCCAAGTACTGAAGGAGGTCGGTGGCGAGCGAGAGTGAAGGGTCCTGATGTGTGCCTTTTTCGATGCAGAAGTCCAGTTCGAAGAGTTCGTTCTCCTTGTTTTGCACGTAAAGCAGTTCCTGTCCGTTGTTGAGAGTGGAACGGCTAAGGTCGCGGTCGAAATGGAGGAACTGCGGTTGCAGCTGGTCAGCTGACATGGCAGAAAGTTCCTTCATACGCTCTGACTGAGCCTCACGGTTCATGTCGATAGGAGTGATCTTGGGTTTGTCCACTTTGGGAGGATTGACATCTTCGCCTTGCTGCTTGAATACGCAGGCATAACTGTCGGTGAAATAGCGGTTGGCCACACGCATTATGTCCTCCTTGGTCACTTTGGCTTTGCGGTCCAGCTCGCCTATAACCTCTTCGTAGGGGATATTGTAGATATACGAATGGAGGAACTTGTTGGCTCTTGAGCGGTTGGACTGGAGGCTCTGCATCTCGTTGCGGCGTGCGTTGGCGATGATGGCTTGCAGCATACGGTCGGAGAACTCACCGCGTTTGAGTTTTTCTATTTCGTCCAAGAGCATTTTTCGCACCTCTTCGAGGCTCTGGCCCTCTTTGGGGCTGCCAATCATAAAGAAGGTGGTGAAGTCTTTGCCGGAGAGAGCGCCTGCGCCTACGCTCAACATGCGTTGCTGCTGGTCGATATCCACGTCCAGGAGACCGCATTTGCCGTTTTGCAGCACACTTTCCATCACATCTATAACGTCCATATCCTCGTGTGTGATGTCGGGCATACGCCATCCCATCCATACTTCAGGCGACTCTTTGCCATAGACGATAGTGTCGCGATGGGCGGTGAGAGCGGGTTGGAATGGTGTTTCGTAGTTAACTATATTGGGATTGGGCTGCCAAGCGCCAAAATACTCGTCGATGATAGCGATGGTTTTGTCGAAATCAAGGTCGCCGGCAAGGCATATGACCACGTTGTTGGGACGGTAGTAATTGTCGTAGAAACGACGGATATTCTTGATTGACGGGTTCTTGAGATGTTCCTGCGTACCGATGATAGAGTGCTGGCGATACGGCACAGCAGGATAAAGGATATTATTGACAGCTAGCATGACCTTGTCCCTGTCCATGGTGCTGTACATATTGAACTCCTCATATACGGCTTCCAGTTCGGTATGAAAACCGCGGATGACCATATTCTGGAACCGGTCTGACTCGATGATAGCCCAGCGGCGCAGTTCACCGGCGGGTATGACCTCGTGGTAGCAGGTGCGGTCATCTGCTGTATAAGCATTAACCCCCGTTGCCCCAATCAGCGACATCAGTTTGTCGAACTCGTTAGCCACCGCTATCTTCGAGTTGAGATAGGATATGCTGTCGATAAGATGGTAGATGGCGGCGCGTTGCTCCGGGTCGGTAGTCTGCCCGTATTGTTCGTAGAGGTCGTCAATCTGACGCAGCAGAGGAAGTTCCTGCTCGTAGGAGGTGGTGCCGTAGGTGTGTGTGCCCTTGAACATCAGATGCTCAAGATAGTGAGCCAGACCTGTCGAGTTGAGCGGGTCGTTCTGTCCGCCTGCACGGACGGCAATCATTGTCTGGATTTCAGGTTTCTCCGCATTGCGGCTCATAAAAACAGTCAGTCCGTTAGGCAGTGTGTACTGACGGGCTTCCGCCGGGTCGTTGGGGAAGGTGACGTACTTGTAGTCTTTGGCAAATGCCGTCAAGGCAAAGAGAGCCAATACTAAAGAAAGGAGTTTTTTCATTTTTGGTTATTTGTTTTTTTGTTTACAACGCGGCAAAGATAGTACTTTTTCACACTTTGTGAAAGTTTATTGTACTTTTTGAGAGGAAAAATGACTGTTTACTTGTGCATCTCAAAAAAAAGTGTTTCCTTTGCAGCGCATTAGCAAATGCGGACCTATCTTTTCTGGAATTTCTAAAACAACAATACTATGACTTGGTATATTTGGCTTATTCTTACTTTGGCTCTTGTAGTGATAGAGCTGTTCACGGGCGGATTTGGCGTTTTGTCATTCGCTTTTGGCTGTGCGGCGGGTGCTATTGCTTGTGCCTGTGGCATGTCGCTTAACTGGCAGTTGATATTAGCCATTATTGTGTCGCTCGTTTTTTTCATTTTCATTCGTCCTTTTGCCGTCAAGTTTCTGTTTCGTCAGAAGGAGGATGAGGTCAGAACCAACACGGATGCGTTGATAGGCCGTCAGGTGCGCGTGACGGAGAAGATTGACGCTTCAGCCGGCACCGGACACGTGGCCGTGGATGGCGATGTATGGAAAGCTGTGGCTGAAAACGGCGAGGTGATTGCCAAAGGCACGATGGTGAGGATAACCGCGCAGAACAGCCTGATTCTGACGGTGACGGCGGTATGATTGCAGAAGTGTGCAGATAACTTTAAACATTAACCTAAATATTTATCATTATGGAAGCAGGAACAGTAGTACTAGTTGCTTTGGCAATAGTAGTGGTTTTTTACGTACTGAGCGGAATTAAGATTGTGTCTCAGTCGGAGGTAATAATAGTTGAGCGTCTTGGTAAGTACCAGCGCACATTATCGGCGGGTATTCACGTTATGCTGCCTATCATTGAGCGTGCGCGGGTGGTGCGCCAGCGCGGAGTGGGTATGTCGTCACGTATTGACTTACGCGAGCAGGTCTTTGATTTTGACCGTCAGACGGTGATTACTAAAGACAATGTAATGACCGAGATCAACGCTCTGCTCTATTTCCAGATTGTAGATCCCGTCAAGTCGGTATATGAGATTACCAACTTGCCGCTGGCTATTGAGAAACTGACACAGACAACGCTGCGTAACGTGGTTGGTGAATTGGAGTTGGATGAGACGCTGACCTCCCGCGACACTATCAACTCAAAGTTGCGCACGGTGCTGGACGATGCCACCAACAAGTGGGGCGTAAAAGTCAATCGCGTTGAGTTGCAAGACATTATGCCGCCTGTCAATATACAAGAGGCTATGGAGAAACAGATGACCGCCGAGCGCGACAAACGTGCCGCCATATTGACAGCCGAGGGAGAAAAGCAGTCGGCTATCCTGAAGTCAGAGGGTGAGAAATCGGCAGAGATTAACGCCGCCGAAGCAGAGAAACAGGCACGCATACTGCGCGCCGAAGGTGCTGCCAAAGCACAAGTGCTGCAAGCAGAAGCCGAGGCCAATGCCATCAACAAAGTGGCGGAAGCCGTCAAGGGACAGAAGTCCGATCCGGTTAATTATCTGTTGGCAATCAAGTATATTGAGAGTCTGAAGGAAATGACATCAGGCAAGGACAACAAGACCGTTTATCTGCCATACGAGGCAACCGGCGTTCTCGGCTCGCTTGGAACGGTCAAGGAGATGTTCAAACACTAATCAAGTGGAAAACTGAAAGTGAGAAACGGACACTGAAAGAATAAACTTCAAACTGAACACTGAAAGTTAAAAGCCGGACACTGGAAGAAGAAACTTCAAACTGGAACACTGAAAGTTAAAAGCTGGACACTGGAAGCTGTTTTTCACTTTTGTAAAAAATAAAAGAGCGATGCGTCAGGACTTCCTGATACACCGCTCTTTTTATGCAAATATACTGACTGCCTTCTGCTACCTGTACGCTATATATCTTAGGTGATTCATATGTTATTCATATGTGGTTCGTATGTTATTCAGCTACAATCACCGTTTCCTGACAATATTCACTGACTCCATTACTTGGTATAAATCCGCAACCACATCTAATGAATTATAAGCCAAGCGGGCGGACTCCGTATGGAATCCGCCCGCTTGTTTAACGTACTCTTTATGCTGTCAGGAAACTCCTTTAAATCCTTATTTGGGTGTCAATCTGGCTTAAATCTTACTATACAATCGCCGACAGGCACTACTGGTCCCACCCTATACCCTTGTACTTGGAGATGTCCCAATCTTCATCAACCTCGTTAAGATAGATGGTTTGCGGTTCGTCGGCATCGGCATCGGTATTGCTATGTTTGCTGTCACCGGAGACCTCATCACCGGGGTCAGACTGCCGGGTTACATCTATCGGTGCGTGAGATATCTCTATGATCTGATTCTGCTCTTTCTGCAACTCCGCCCATAGCGCGTCCTTGAGTTCGGGGATGCCCATACCCGTGACGGACGATATGCAAAAGACAGGAATACCCAGCCTTTCTTGCAGGGGCTGCGGGTCAAGGGTCTGTATGTCGCACTTGGTCAGCGCCAGTAGCCTCGCCTTGGTCAGCAGTTCGGGGTTGTACTTCTCCAGTTCGGCAAGCAGGATGCGGTACTCCTTTTCTATATGTGCGAGCGCGGACTGTTCGTCCGCGCCGCCGTCTCTGTCAGGGACGGCGACCGGCACCATGAAGAGCAGCACAGCGTTGCGCTCGATATGCCGCAGAAAGCGCAGCCCGAGTCCCTTGCCCTCGCTGGCACCCTCGATAATGCCGGGGATGTCCGCCATGCAGAACGAGCAGTTGTCACGTACAGCAACGATACCTAACTGGGGCGTGAGCGTAGTGAAGGGGTAGTCGGCAATCTCGGGTTTGGCAGCCGACACGACCGACAAGAGAGTCGATTTGCCTGCATTGGGGAAGCCGACAAGACCGACATCGGCAAGCACTTTGAGCTGGAGGACGATGTTGCGCTCCTGCGCAGGTTCGCCGGGCTGGGCATAACGGGGTGTCTGGTTGGTAGCCGAGCGGAAATGCCAGTTGCCCAAGCCTCCACGTCCGCCTTTGAGGAGGACGAGCTGCTCCTTGTCCTCCTTTATCTCGGCGAGCCATTCGCCCGTGTCGCCGTCATAGACCACCGTGCCGCAGGGGACTTGGATAATCTTGTCCTCTCCGTCCTTGCCAAACGAGCGCGACTGGCCGCCATGACCACCGTCGGTGGCAAGGATATGCTTCTGGTACTTAAGGTGGAGCAAGGTCCACAAGTTGCGGTTGCCCTGCAGGATAATGTGTCCGCCACGCCCGCCATCGCCGCCGTCAGGTCCGCCCTTGGGGACGTACTTGGCACGATGAAGGTGCATACAGCCCGCGCCGCCCTTACCTGAGCGGCAATAGATGCGGACCTGGTCTATGAAGTTTCCGTTCGCCATGGGCTTAATAAGCAGTTATCTTTGCGCCTGCGACGAGCGCAAGACGCAAAGATAACAGATAAAGTGGTTATGGATTATTGAAGGCGTACGCCCTGTGCGTTGTAACGGATGCCGTCACGAATGATAACGATGCGGCCTTCTTCAACAACTTTTACGACTTTCACCTCTGCTTCTACTTGGTCAACAGCAGTAGGAGTAGCGCCAAGGCGGTA
>JAIKXR010000152.1 GCA_024683975.1 Paludibacteraceae bacterium | reverse complement strand
CGATATAGCGGATGGTATTGGGCAGTTGGGTCCTACGTCTCATTGGCCGAATGAAGGGCATCTCCGTAAAGACAGACGGCAGGTTGTAATAGGCCTCGTCGCCCATCTGCCCTTTCAGTCCCTCAGCGAAAGCTTCCAAGTTGCGCGTAGCTTCCTGCAATCCCGGCGTTCCTTCTTGGTGGTTGCAGTTTTCCATGCCTTCTTGGTGGTTCGCCCGAATGTCATTCGGGAAAAAACAAGAAGCGCGCCCCAGTTTCTTCACACCCTGCCAGAATCCGCGCACCATCCCCTTGATGCCTGTGGGCATCGTGCGACGGACATACAAAACAGCATGCAGGTGGTCGGGCATCAGGCAGAAGTGGAGCACTTGCACCTCAGGATGATGGTTGGGGATGCCCAGTAGGCAATCAACCAGCGCATTGCCAAGTGGCGTGCGTCTCACTAAGGTCTTCGTGGGATCACCGTCAGGGATGTCCAACGTGCCCAACAGCGGCTGGCGGTCGGGAATAGTCAGTGTGATGTGGTACAGGCCCACACCCTTCCAAGCTCTGCCTGGCTCCTGCCATTGCCATTTCTCCTGTCTTGCCATTTTCTGCAGGCAAATTTACAAAAAAAAAATCAACAAACAAAGAAACGACAAAAAAAGTGCACAACAGGGGGCATACAATAGAAAGTTAAAAATTCAGAGTCCCCCTGTTTCTTCTGTTGATTATCTCCAAAATTTAATTTCAAATGTTGTATAAATGGCGTCTTTCTTTTTCCCGTTTGGGTTTTCTTTAAAGGATGGAACCACAAGCGGTGTCTTATGTTGGACAAGGCCATTGCTGTAAAAGGCCTTTGATGTCGGTGGTGCCAACCCATAGCGTATCCTTAACGGACTTTACTCGAGAAAAAGACTCTTTGTAGTGGTCGGTGTAGGAGATATATTTAGCCATTCTTTGCTTGCAATATCTTTTGTACAAGTTTCATTAGGATAAGGTACGCATCTTTCTTTCCCATCCCTTTGCCTAACAACAAGGGATGTATATAATTGACTATCACAGTACCGTTTTCCGTAACAAGATAATCAGATGTCTTGACTACGATGTTATACTTATCCTTTAAAACATCGGACTTGACAATCTTTTTGAAGATGTCAAACACACCGGAACCACAGCAGATTATATAATCGAGCTGACCATAGAGCGCAATCTGTCTGGCTGTGAATAAAATATTTTCGGGATATTCTTTGAAGAACTTAATGAGCTTGGCTTTGTTACAACTAGATGTCCCCGGTTTTTTTTTCACATCAATGACTGCAACCTTCTTCAAGTTTGAAGAACGGTGATCACTATCACCTTGTGGATTGGCTTTTTCAAATGAAGGATAATCATCAATTGTCAATCTACTCAAGCCATAAACCCATCGTGCTGCATTATCCCACACTTTCCATCCATTTTTATTTTCTGACCCGATTCCTACTCTTAAATGTTTACGCAAATTAAAAATTCCTACAGGGTTTTCTATGTTAATTTTGTCAAGTGTGATAGGTTTTTTCTTCTCGTTATAATCTTTCAGAACGAGAAGTATATGTTTATCTGCCTTGTCCCATTCTTCCTGGCAGACGATACCATCGAACATGAAACTGTGTTCTGGATGTTTAGCTTGTAACAATCCCATCCATTCTTCAAATAGGTCGTGCTCTATACTGGCCATAATGTTTGTCTATGATATTACAGTATTTCTCTAGCTATCCATGCACATGCTTCAGCATCTGCCAAAGCGTGATGGTGATTCTCCAAACAGTATCCACACTCGGCAGCAACAGTATGGAGTTGGTGGTTCTTCAGGTAACGGAAAGCTCTGCGTGAAGCCGCAAGTGTGTCATAAAACTCATAGTCTGGATAGTCCATCTGATAAACACGGAATACGGCCTTCAGACATCCTTCATCAAAGGGTTTGTTATGAGCAACGAGTGGTAAACCCTCTATCAGAGGTTCAATCTGTGCCCAGACCTTTGGGAATACTGGTGCCTCCTCAGTATCTTCCTGACAAAGTCCGTGTACTTGGCTGCACCAATAATTATAGTAGTTCGGTTCTGGTTGGATGAGCGAGTAGAAAGAATCTACTATCTCGCCATTGCGAACAATGACAACCCCCACAGAACAAACACTACTACGCTCGTTATTGGCTGTTTCAAAATCTATAGCTGCAAAGTCTCGCATGATTCAGTCCTCCCAAATATTCCGCCATTCGTTTTCACATGATATTTCAAGAGGATTATCGAAATGAGCCTTATGCATTGGAGAGAACTCTTGCCCACCCTCTAGCCAACTGATAGAAATACATGCAGGTGCACTTAATACCATATTGTCATTTTTATGTATAACGTTGATATAAAAATCGTTCGATATATAGAGTAACTTAACGAATACACTTCTTGGTATAATGAAATAACGGAAGGAGAATTGATTCGTTTTTTTGTCCTTTGTGGCTGAAACAAATACGTATGGACCTTTAACCATCTTCCACAAATAATCTTTGTCTAAAGCCTGTTTCATACTGAATCCTGTAGTGATATTATTCTCTACGCTTGTCTTTACCTGAACGAATGATGTTTTCGGTTTCCACCAATGTTCAGTGCTTTCTGGAATACTGTTGTTTATACAGACTATATCAATAGATTTGTAGTTATTCAAAGAGTAATTGGCATTGAATGCATCCCATCCCTTTTGCAACAGCTGTGTTATAACCAAGTTCTCACCCATAGCACATAAACGTGCCTTTTGGGCCTGCTTCTCTTGCTTGTCTATACTGTTATTGTTACTCATATCTCTATCTTTTTTCTCTTTTTTATCTCCAATCGTATTCTACGCCCATAATCTCAAGTCCTCCATATTTCCAGAACTCTTGGTCGAAGTTGGGCGTGTATTTTGCCATTAATACTTTCTCCTGTCTTTCTTCTTCCGTATCTCTCCAGCCATTAAAGTTCATGACACGCTGGTTGACACCAATATAATCACTTGCATCCAGCTGGAAAAAGACTGTACCAACACGTGTCAATTGATAGTGTTGTCGGATACAACTCTCCAATTCCCAGTTGTGGTTGTCAAGGATAAAACAATACTCACCCTTGCCATCTTCATGACTCCATGCTCCTATGGCCAGATACTTTGTCATCTCATTTTCCTTTTCTATCTGGATAACATCGCCAGTATAGATATTCTCGCCATTACAGTCTTTGAAAGGCGTCATAACGCCTGCAAAGAGAACTCTGCGGGCATGGCCACGCCCTTCACACTTATCGCCAAAAACGGCTTCTACAACATCCTGATTATGGTCTTCGGCATACTTGTCGTCTTGCTCCCAAACATAGAAGTCATCGCCAAAGAAGAAAAAGTCTCCGAAGTATGCATAACCGAATTTCTTATTGGCTGCCACATACCGCACTTTTATGCCAGGCAAGAATTTGTTGGTGCCCGTACCAATGTCATGACGATACTTCTGACAAAGATACTTCAGGGTTACATCACTAATTACCATATTCAGTATTCTACTTGTTATATTTGTTCCACATTCTCTTTATCTTACCGGCAATCTCCTTGCGGAGCCAGAGGGGTTCGAGCACCTCCATGTCCTCGCCGTTCCAAAGCAGCTCCTGCTGGAAGTCGAATTCTGGACGGAGATTGAAGGTAAAGATACTGTACTCCTCATTGCGTTCTATCTCTTCCTGCGACTCGTGCATTTTGAGGTCACGGATATAGTTGGCCTGTCCTGCTGATACCTTTAACTTAACAGGCTGGAGCTTGACAGACTGTTCGGCAATGATGCCAAAACAGCCGTCAAAGAAGTCCTTTGCCGTCCAGTCCTTGGGCATCTCGAAAGTCTCGTCTGTTGCATGAAGAAATTTGATGCGGTCAAGGGAATAGACGAACGGCCCGTTTTTATAATAGTAGGGATTTGTGCTTCGTGCCACCATATACCAGCGCTGACGGAAAAGCTTTACGCAATACGGCTGCACGTCATAGTTGTTCTCTTCATCCTTCCAATAACTGTGGTAGGTCATATTCAGCACACGGTTTTCCTTCATCGCCTCAATGATAGGTTGTAAGTAGTTTTGCCCTGAAGGAACATATTCTAGAATGATACGGTCCTTGATGCTCTGACTGTTCGCCAACGCATTGCTCACACAGAATGTGTTATAGAGCCAGGATCGGAGTCCGTTCTTACTGATGTCCTCTTCGTTTTCGATATAATAGCGGTACTCGCCACGGTTCTCATTGACGATGTTGATACCGAACATATCCCAGATGACATAACGCCAGTTGTCGAATGTGCGCTTAGGAATACTCACACCTCTGCTGATGTCATCGCGAAGCCACAGGTCATTCAGTTCCTTGAACGAAATCCTACGTCTTCGATAGATGGTCTCTATCACCCAGACGTATTTCGTTATCAAACTTTGTCCTCTATCGTTGTCCATATTCCTTAGTTTTTTGCAAAAGTATGTCAAAGGTGCGCCAATCTGTGGCAGAGGTTTGATTTTTTTATTTTCCCTTGTCAGGTACGGATGGTACGGATAGTACGGATAATATATAAAGTTTTACGCGTACCTGCGCGCAGGTACGCGAAAGAAGTTAAGAAACATCCGTACCATGTGTACCATCCGTATCTAAAATGTATTTGTTTTCACTCACGCTTGAGAATGCTTTTGCAAAGATACAAAAATTTTCGCCGATTTCCAAATGTTTTGGCAAAAAAATGTACTCCGGGAGTTTGGCGGCGCCAAACGCATTGAATGGCGGCGCCAAACGGGTCGATTTGCAGCGCCAAACGTATGGAATGAAAAAAAAATCGTTACGAGATTATTAAAAATCTTTACGACTTTTTGTAAAGTCTTAAAGATTTTTTTTCAAAACCTATCGTTTTCTCGTTCATTCGTCCGTTCGTCTAAAATAAAAAAAGAGGCATTGCCTCACGGCAACACCTCGGAATTCATAACACTACTAATTTACTAACTCTAAAACAAAACTTATTTCAATCCACGATTGACGAGCGTCACGTTGAGCAGCATCACGTACTTGCGGTACTGGTCGCGGTTGAGGATGTAGTTCATGTAGGCCAGATCCTTCTTGATAGCCTTGTCAACCATCCGGTTGCGCTCGTCGTTGCCATACTGTGCAGCGAACATCATCTCGGAACTGAACGTCTGGTGAATCTCTGCCACGCTCTCAATCTGATCCTTGGTCAGACCCAGTGCGCTGGCCAGCTTGTTCATGTTGACGGTCATGTTGTACGACGATGTATTGTTCAAATTAGCTGCACTTTCGTTCTCAGCAAATGTTGTTGTCATGCTCATCAGAGCAACAAGTGTCAAAACAATCTTTTTCATTTTCGTTACCCTTTCTTTAATTTAATCTTTTTACTTTTAATTTAATACCAGGCCTTAGCCTTTTTCTTTCTGTTTGTTATCCTGTCAACAGCTTTTGTTTCTGATTGACGATGCAAAGGTACGGCAAATAATGGAACGCTGCAAACATTTCCAAGAATTGTTTGCGCACACAGCGGTTTTCTTGACGTTGGTCAAAAAAACCCCGAAATCCTTGATATTGGTCAAAACGGGCGAAAAAAGCAGGCGAGGCAGCACGATTATCGGGAAACATTTGGCAGTTCGACGACTTTTTAGTAATTTTGCAGCCAATATTTATATAATAAGGTATATATGGACAACAAGACAAATAAGTACGTTGCCGTTTCGTACAAGCTTTACACCAAGGATGAAAACGGCCGCCACCTCGTGGAGGAGACCAGAGAGGGACAGCCTTTCAGTTTTATCAGCGGATTCGGTTTCGCACTCGATATGTTCGAGGAGATAGTCAGCAAGACGGCTAAGGGCGAGGAGTTCAGCTTTACGCTGGTGCCTGAGCAGGCCTATGGCGACTACCACAAGGACTATGTGTTGGACCTGGACCGCGAGGTGTTCAGCATCAACGGTCACTTCGACCATGAGCACATCTACAAGGACGCCATCGTGCCCCTGCAGAACGAGGAGGGTCACCGCTTCAACGGCCGCGTGGTGGAAGTGGGCGAAGAGAAGGTGAAGGTGGACCTGAACCATCCGCTGGCTGGCGAGACACTGATGTTCGAGGGCGAAGTGCTGGAGAACCGCGACGCCACGAAGGAGGAGATTGACCACCTGATCAAGCACATGACGGGCGGTTGCGGCTGCGGATGTGACGACTGTGGCGGCGGATGCGGTGACGGTGGCTGCGAAGGTGGTTGCGACCACGAGCACCATCACCACGAAGATGGCTGCGGATGCGGACATTGTCACTAATTAGGAATTAGGAATTAGAAATTAGAAATTAGGAATTAGAAATTAGGAGACGGTGAATAGCTTCGGAGAGATATTCAGACTGACAACGTTTGGCGAAAGACACGGTGAGGCCATAGGTGGCGTTGTTGACGGCATGCCGGCAGGCATAGCCATCGACATGGACTTCATACAGCAGGAGCTAAACCGTCGGCGCCCTGGACAGAGCAACATCACGACGAGCAGAAAGGAAGCTGACCGCGTGGAGCTGCTCAGCGGTGTCTTCGAGGGAAAATCGACTGGAACGCCCATCGGCTTCGTGGTGCGCAACGAGAACCAGCACTCCAGCGACTACGACGAGATGCGCACCAAATGGCGCCCCTCGCACGCCGACTACACCTACGAGCAGAAATACGGACTGCGCGACCACCGCGGCGGCGGCCGCTCGTCGGCACGCATCACCATCA
>JAIKXR010000131.1 GCA_024683975.1 Paludibacteraceae bacterium | reverse complement strand
TGATACGAAAATTGGCACTTCAAGTAGTCAGAAACCATTCAGATAAAAGAAGTGTCAGGAAAAGACGGTTCAAAGCCTCATTGAATGCGGACTACATGTTAGATATGGTCAAAAACTATAAATTTTGATGCGGTTGCCCTGGTCATTTTCTTTCATTATTATGTAATTGGGAGTGTCTATATAATTGGGAGTGTCGTTCTTCGTCAGGCAGGCGTTCCGCCAGTCGCAAACAACGTTCAACAAACGCCTATGCTGTTCCCGCTGTTTTGCGCTATTGTGCTGATATTATTCAAACTCACTTGAAAGAGACAGCATACTCCAAACAGCCTGCCAACACTTGGATTACACAGACCATGTTTTTCTCCTTCAAAAATTGTTTTATTAGAATAGTGATAAAGATTTTTAACAGCGAATTATAGTAGAAATGTAAAAAAGCAGTACCTTTGCGGCGCATTTGTAACCATTGCGTATAGACCTTCGTTATGCTTTAATAACGGACACGGCTTGCCAACAACAATAACTAATAACATAATAAACAACACACAATGAAAAGATTCTTTTCTGTTTTGGCTCTGGCGGCGGTGATGCTGCTGCCGGGCACGGGCAAACTCTTCGCCCAAGACCAAGTGACGGACGACTTCACTGCCGTCAACGCAACCGGCAAAACCTATATCTGGGGCGATGACTATTACACCTCCGACAAACAGGTCGGACTCTGCGATGTAGTCGTGACGAAAATGCCTTCCGGCTCGACCCCGGGTCAGTTGGCTATCACCCATGCGGTTCCGTCGTGGTACTCCTATTATCCGAATTCAATGAGAATGGCAGTGTACATCAAGGACAAAAGCGGCCGTCTGTTCTACATCACCAAGATTGGCAACGACGTGTTCAAGAACGAGACCAACATTTACAACCTTTACATGGAGTGCTTCACATCCGATGCAATGAAGGAGTTCCGCAAACTCCCGTTTGAAATAGGTGCCAGCGCATTCGAGGGCTGTACGAACCTGACCCACATCAATGTTGTTGCAAACGGGTCGCAACTGGGAGCCACCACCGAACTGTACCGTGTGGGAGCCAATGCGTTCAAGAATTGCTCCAAACTGGTCACGCCTATCGCATCAAGAACCGGCGGATACATCAGCGCAAACGCCTTTGAGAACTGCTCAGCCCTGACCTCATTATCCTTAAGCGGCTCAATTGACAAGACCGCCTTCACAGGCTGCACAGGCGTAAAAACTATCTTCTGGTACGGCGGATACACCACAACTCTCTCCTCCTACTACGACTCGCCTATGTTCCCGATGCGCAACAGCGTGACTTCCATTGAGATATATGGTTCTGTACCCGCACACTTCTTCGAGACCTTCACCGAACTGACCAAAGTGACCTGCCCCGACAAGATATGGGACTATCTCGCCAACACCAACCAGTACCAGATGGGAATCGGCGACAACGCTTTCGGCAACTGTTACCAACTCGCCGAGGTGGAAGTGGCTGGTGCCATTCACCCCAAAGCGTTCTACAACTGCTCCAAACTGGCTAAAATAACATGGCGCGGCGCATTCCTCGCCCAAAGCCAGGTTCCCACTGATTATGACAATGGCTTCTTCAACAGTGCCAAGAATTATGTGACCGAGTTCATCATTGAGGACAATTCCAACACACACCCCAACAGTTACATCCCCTCGTACTTGTGCTACGGAATGAGCAAACTGAAAGAGATTACCATCCCAGACTACGTGAGCAGCATCGGTGAAGGCGCATTCCGCGACTGCTCAGCACTCAAAACGGTTACTTTCGGCAACAAGGCCAACTCGCAGCTCAGCGTCATCGGCAGCACCGCCTTTATGGACTGCTCGGCTCTGACCTCTATTAGCCTGCCCGTCTCCATCGAGTATATCTACGATGAGGCGTTCTCCTATTGCACCCAAATGGAAACATGCCCGCTCAACAGCACATTGGTCAACCTCAAACATCTTGGTCGCGCGCTGTTCTACAACTCAGCAATCAAGAGTTTGTATGTACCTGCCAGCGTGAAGACAATCGGCGGCGTACTCGTTTATGGCGGCTCGAAGTCACAGTGCGAATTGATTATCTATATGCCCAAGAACCTCACACGCGACAAGATCGGCGGCAGCTGGGCGAACATCTTCTTCGGCACGGAGTCATTCAATGCGGACAAGCGTAACGAAGTCACCACCGTTCGTATCAACGCCGAGGCGAAAGAGATCCCCGACTCCCTGTTCTACAACTTCAAAGGACTTGTGGCTGTAACCGACGAGACACAGAGTGCATGGCTTAACAATGTGGATTATGTGGGCAAAGCCGCATTCAAGAACTGCGAGAAGATGTGGGGCGAGGGTGCCAAGACCCGCCTTGACAACGTTTCTGCCGTTGGCGAAGCGGCGTTTGAAGGCTCCAACTTCAGCGGACATATCGAGTTCAAGGAACTGCAGGACATCGGCAAACGCGCATTCGCGAACACACAACTCGTGGATATGAGCCGTATGGGAACCATGCCCAAACTGATTACCATCGGCGAAGAGGCGTTTGCAGACAACAAACTGCTCGAGAAAGCCTTTGTTCCTGCCAAAGTGAAGAAACTGTCCGCAGGAGCGTTCAGCAACTGCATCAAACTGCAGAAACTGAACCTCGGCAGCACGGAGGTGATTGGCAACAACGCCTTCCTCATGGCTGACATTGATACGCTCCGTCTGCCCGATGTAACCGCCATCGGCAACAGCGCCTTTGCATCGAACACCAACCTCAAGACCGTCATCATCAACAACAAGATTCCGACCGTCATCGCCGACGGAACCACCGACGACTCGTTCAACGGCTCGCCCGTGGAGAAGATTCTCGGTGGCTGCGCTGTCATCGACGACCTGAAGAACGACGAGATCTGGAAGAAAGTCTGCGCGAACATCCAGACCGCCGATATGGGCTTCAAATACCCGAAGATTTACGACGGATGGTGGCTGATGGGTCAGGGCGTACTTGACACGGTTGCCGAACTCGACTGCACCGGCAAGTTCACGCTCGAAGCCAAACCCAAGACTGAAGAGGGCTACTACTTCGTAAGCTGGGGTGATGGCAACACCGACAACCCGCGCACATGGGATATGAACGATCCTGAAAACAACCAATACGGCTACAACATCAGCGTCATCTTCGACAACGAAAGCCTCTATACCGAGGACATCACGGTCAACGTACAGCCCGCAGGCATAGCCAATATAACCGTTTATGACTTCAACACCGGTCTGGAGAACAAACGCGGCAAGTACAAACGCGATGCTTCCTACATCTTCATTCCCGAACAGTTCGAGCCGGACGCATGGTACACCTTCTCGCATTGGGATTATGACATGAACAGGATGGCTACCGTCTATAGCAGTGAGGACGAATTATATCCCGACGGACTGCAGCTGTCTCTTCACTATATGCCAATGGGCGGTGGCATGATGGATCCCGAGAATCCTGATCCCGAACCTTATGAGGAGCCGGAATTCCCGCAGGAGATTACCGCAGTCTATGCGCCGCAGGACATCTTCGTGTCCATAATCATCTGCTCCGATGGCCGCGGAACGTTTGAGTACACGGGCGAGCAACGCCTTGGTCAGACGCTCACACTCACAGCCCAACCAAAAGACGGCTTCAAGTTCTGGCACTGGAACGATGACCTGAAAGCCACACAGGCTACTGGCTACAAGCTGACTCTCACGCCGAATCTGCTCATCAAGCAGGGTATGATGCCCGAGGACGAAGGCACACCTGTCTATAATAAGGAGACCAAGACCTATGAGCCTTACGAGAGTTGGTCGGAATACGCTGCCGAGATCTGCGCGTGGTTCGTTCCCGTTGGAACAGACGTGGAGGACTTGCAGGAAGACCAGCCTCACAGCATCAAGGTTTTGCGCAACGGCGTACTCTACATCGAGCGCAACGGACAATTGTATGATGCTGCCGGTATTCCAGTCAAATGACCGATGAAATGAATAATCAGTTGGATGATTCCTTATTATGAGAAATCATCAGGGAAAGGGGCTGTCTAACAAGTTTTGTTAGGCAGTCTCTTTAATTATGTAGTCTGATTTTGCCATCGTTATATGTTTTTCTCACCATAAAGTTATGGAAACTTTGTCATACAACAACGACTTTTCTATTGATTTTAATAGAAAAGTCGTTGTTATTGATGGCTTGTGCGAATGGCTGTAATGTACATTTGCAAGATGCCATTTGCATAACAAATCAAAAGGAAGAGGCTGTCTGACAAAACTTGTTAGACAGCCTCTTCCTTTTATTATCTCAATGTTTTTTACTTGAAATAAGCCAATGCTTTTTCGTTCTCTACTATTTCCTCTTGAAATACGTAGGCACCCGTCTTAGGACTCTTAACCATCTTGATGCACTTTGTGTGCAAACGTCCTGAATTACCTGTTTGAAGGGTTGCAACCGCTTTCTTTGCCATAGTTAAATCCTTTCTTACTTAATTTCTTTGTGAATAGTATAACGCTTCAGTATCGGGTTGTACTTCTTGAGTTCCAAACGGTCAGGTGTGTTCTTACGGTTTTTTGTCGTAATGTAACGAGACATACCCGGCATACCGCTCGCTTTCTGTTCCGTGCACTCTAAAATAACTTGCACGCGTGCTTCTTTTGTTTTCTTTGCCATAGTTGTTTCTCCTTACTTTACTCGTATAAATAACCTTTTTCCGCAGCCTGCTTTAAAGCAGCATCCAAACCGATTTTGTTAATCGTACGCAGACCAGCTGCACTCACGTTCAGCTTAATCCAGCAGTCCTGTTCTACCCAGTAGAACTTCTTGTGGAACAAGTTCACATCGAAGCTGCGTTTAGTGTGGCGCTTCGAGTGTGAGACATTGCATCCCATCATGGCTCTCTTGCCGGTGATTTGACAAATTTTTGACATAGTATATAATATTTAGATTTTTCCTAAACATAATTATCTCTTAACAATTTCATTTATAGGCTTCTCCATACAAAACAACGCTTCCAAAGGCGTTCTTTTGCTGCCAAAAAATCGGACAAAGATACAACTATTTAACGATTTGGCAAAAAAAATGTAACTTTTTTTTTAAAAAAGCCAAAAATTTTTCACCAAATCCTATTCCACCATTCGAGATTTCTTGACCGCCTCACTCACACCCCCACTCACAACCACGATTATCACATAAAAAACTAATCATCTCCAAATCTTTGCGGTTTCAATACTTTAACCTACCTTTGCCGCGTAATCTCAAGCGATAAAATAATCCACCACTATGCAAGAAAGACATACAAACAGGCGACTATACTTTGAGGAACAGACTTATACAACAGAAAAATATGTCATACCCTTTATTGAAAAGTGGGGGAATATTTCTATCAGAACCCCTAAAAACGGCAAACCTGTATGCGTCTTGGAAATTGGCTGTGGCGAAGGTGGTAACCTCAAACCTTTCCTTGACCGTGGATGTCATTGTGTAGGAATCGATATTAACGGGCCACAAATTGAACGTGCACGCGAATTCTTCACTTCACACCCTCTCGAAAACAACCTCACCCTCTTACATGATGACATCTACAACGTTTCCCCACAAAACCATCAGTACGATATCATCATACTGCGCGATGTGATTGAGCATATTCATAACCAGGAGCGGCTGATGCATATCCTTCCGCAGTTCCTCAAGCCCCACGGCGTGATGTTCTTCGCCTTCCCCCCCTGGATGATGCCATTCGGCGGTCACCAGCAGATATGCCGCAGCCGACTGAGCAAAGTACCGTATATGCATCTGCTTCCGCGCAGCTGGTACAGAGGGCTGCTGCTCTGTTGCGGTGAAACGGAGGGTTGTGCGGATGCTCTGCTGGAAATCAAAGATACAGGTATCACCATCGAGCGGTGGGAGCGCATCCTCCGGACGGAAAGGATTCCCGTGCTGAAGCGCGAACTGTACTTTATCAACCCCAATTACGAGGTGAAGTTCCACCTGCGCCCGCTGCGGGCGCTGCCCGTCTTGCGCAACATTCCCTACCTGCGCGATTTCTATATCACGGCGGCGTACTACCTGCTGGGCGGAGTGGAAAGTTGAGAGTGGAAAGTTGAGAGTTGAGAGAGCGCAATCTTGAAATGCGCCCGGAGAGTGGCGCACAGCCCGAAGTGCCTGCGCATAATATGGAAACGCTCTGTCCAAGAGCGTTTCCGCTGTCTGTGACTTATCCCGTCCGTCAGAAACTTGCACACATACTCATCCAGATACACATTCCTGCGCGATGCCGTGACGGCACGTATGCACCAGTCGTAGTCTGCGGCAATGCGGTACCGCGTGTCATATTGACCCGCAACCGAACGGCGCACAAGAATCGCCTGATGGCATACGACCAGCCCGTTCAACATATGTCTGCGCTGCAAATCGGGCGGAGTCACTTTATGATGCTCACCCACCTTGACACCTTCAGCGTTCACCACACAAGCCTTGCCATAAACTATGTCTGTATCCTCTTTCGTTTCCGCCATGATATGCGCCAGGGTTTCAGGCGCATAAATCTCATCGCCGGCATTAACGAACCACAGGAAATCCCCTTTCGCCCAGGCGATACCCTTGTTCATCGCGTCATACAGCCCCTTGTCAGGCTCGGATTTCCAGGCAAGCCGTCCCTCAAACAGCGGTTCCATACGCCTGATGATATCCACCGTCCCGTCCTTCGACCCGCCGTCCACGATGATGTACTCGTACTCAGTGCAGGTCTGCGCCAGCACACTCCGCATCGTCCGCTCCAGCCAGCGTTCAGCGTTATAGGTGATTGTTATAATCGAGACCATTCAAAATTGCTTTCTATATTAGTTACAATAAACTGATTTTATGCATATATCTTATTGCAAAATTTTCGACACGCAATTATCGTCATAAATGTACAATATTTATCAACCATGCCTTCCATGCCTGTCGTTCTTCTATCTTTTGTTCAAATATATCATATTCATTTTTAGTCGATTAACATTTTATTCAAGCGACTTCAATTACATATCTTACACTTTTTCGGGCGACTTTTGTTCTTCCCAAACATTTTTAGGTTATCGCTTTGCGACTGCAAAGATTCTGTGAATATTTGGAACACGCAAGGATTAACGGGCAGAATCGGATTAGCTTGAATTTGTGCGTTTATTTCCGAAATATGTCACATTTCCTGATAGTATTAAACCGATTCTTAATCAGGCATTAATGGGTTAAGCGGATTATATATTCGTATAGTTCCTTTGTAAAAGATATAGACGTTGCGTCAGATATATGAGTTGCGTTATAGCAGTCTTTTGATGATAAAGGCCATTCACTTGCGTTGATATAAATAGCAGATGGCGTAAAGGAACGCAATAGACTATCCTGTATCATAATTTGTTCTACAGGCAGTTGTGCCTTGTATTGTGACAATACAGGCATCTGGACAATGACCAATCGGACATTATATCTTTGGCAAATGGAGTCAATGAGATGCAGATAATTGGCACATGAATCAATAACATCTCTTTTTTTTGTTATCTCAAAACTATCATGGTGAGACAAAAAGTCTATTTGCATATCGCGCTTGCCATTCTCATCAACTGTTCCCTCATAATATAAGCGCTGCCCTAAAGAATCGCAGCGAGTGATATCACCTGTCAGTATGTATTCTTTAATTTTCCGTAAAGCGTTTTGCATATCATACGCTTCAAAACTATATTGCGACAGAGGCCAACGTGAATAGAGGTGCATGTATACTGTGTAGTATAGTCGTCGCGGCATAGTTTGAGAAGATAATAAAGAATGATACCCCAAAGGAAGGATGACCATTTTTAACGAGTCCATAGAATCAATGTACATTGATAACAGACGATAGTCATCCTCTAAAGCTTGCCCGCTATTAGCAAGGTTAAAGCAATTTGGCAATTCATACGGGCATATACCATCATACGCATTAGAAGACCCCAGAACCAATGTTTTGATGTCTGCGGCATGGGATGTCATATAATTACTTTTGTAACTATAAGAATTCGGGATGTTTTCTACGACAATCTCCACTCCTACAGCAAATACAATCAAAGGAAGAAAAAATAATATTAACTTTGTAACCAGTTTTCTCATTAGAATTGGAAATAGATAAAGTCAGAACTCGCCCGGCCGGAAAACCACCATATAGCAAAAACGATTACATAATATACAATGAAACTATGCGGAATTGGAGCTTCGTTTTTGGTGCGGTTTCTCCACTCAAAGAATACCATTGCAAATATACACATCAAAAGACAGACTAAACGGGTAAAATGTATTCCCTGGGGAATGGAAAAAATGGTACTGTTACACATGGAGTATACAAATTCCCAAGCTGTTTCTATATCCGGTGCCCGGAATAGAATCCAACCCATAGTAAGGAGAATAAAAGTCAATACTATTTGCGGAATCTGTGTGTATGTGGCAACTTCATTGCGATAGCGATGTGTGCGGTTTGTGATGAGCAGAATCATAAAAAGCAACGCATGATATAATCCCCAACCGACAAAAGACCACTCTGCTCCATGCCATAAGCCGGATAATAAGAAAACAACAAATGTGTTAGAAATCGTTCTTGCCTTGCCATTCCGACTTCCTCCTAAAGGAATATAGACATAATCCACAAACCAAGTATTCAATGATATATGCCAGCGTTGCCAGAATTCAGCGACATCGCGGCTAAAATAGGGAGTGCGGAAATTCTCACGTAACTTGATACCAAATAAACGTGCAGTGCCTATAGCGATATCAGAGTAACCGGAGAAATCTCCATATATTTGTATTGAAAATAACAATGCCGCTAAAATCAGTGCGCTCGCCGGCTGATGGCTATATGTATCCCAAACAGGGTTGATAAAGGTGGCGCAGGTGTCTGCTATAACCACTTTTTTGAACAGCCCCCATAAGATTCGACGCAATCCTTCAACCGCCTCTTGGTAGTGAAATCTGCGAGGAGAATCAAATTGCGGAAGAAGATTTGTCGCACGTTCGATAGGACCGGCGACTAACTGCGGAAAGAAGGTCAGAAATGCGCAAAAAGTTAATAAATTGTTTGTTGGCAGTATATTACGGCGATAAACATCTACAGAATAACTGATGCCTTGAAAAGTATAAAAACTGATGCCTACGGGAAGAACAAGATGGAGCAAATGTTTTGTGGCATCAATTTGGAGCAATGTACATAGGGAAGACACAAAGAAGTCGTAGTACTTGAATATGCACAAAATCCCTAAATTGATAGTAATGGTACCTATAAACCATAATTTTGCCAACTTATTGTTTTGCGTGCGGAGGGCATTCGCTATTAAAAGCCCTGTTCCCCAAGTTAGCAAAGAAGAGAAAACTATTAATCCTAAAAACCGCCAATCCCACCAACCGTAGAACACATACGATGCAAGCACAACAAAAGCGTTTTGCCAACGCAGATGCCCTTGTAATTGCCAATAAACAGCAAATACAACAGGAAGGAAAAATGCAAATGTCAGTGAATTGAAAGCCATCTGTTATTTCATCATTTTACGTATTTAACAGAGTACTTAAATGAACTTTGCCATTGATATAAAAACCGTGCCTGCTCGTCAACGATGTTCTTTTTCTCTTTTCAATAAAAAACCACGGCTACTCTGCTGTTAAAAGCGATTTATACAACTCAATATACTGATTCGCTACTTTTTCTTCCGAATACGTGTTCATCACCTTCTTTCTTGCCGCTATGCCCCATTCATCCCTCGAAGCCAACACCCTGTTTATGCCTTCTGCAAAATCAGCGGCATCTTTGTGGCGTGCCACATAGCCGTTCACATTGTGGTCTATCATCTCCGGAATACCGCCAATTTGGAAACCCACGCAAGGTGTCCCGCACGCCATAGCCTCCATAATCATATTCGGCAGATTCTCTGCCAGAGAGGGGGTAACAAACACATCTGCCGCACTATAAATCAGTGTCTTCAGATGCTCATCATTCACATATCCCAGACTTTTCCCTTTATGACTTAACAGACTCACCACATACCCGGCATTCCTGCCGAACACAAGATATTGCACTTCGTCGGACGCAATCAGTTTGTCCGCCTCGCGCAGGTTTTGAAATCCTTTCATCTCGGATGTCGTGTTCATCGCCCCGAACAAGACATATTTCCCATAGGGCTCCAATCCGAGTCGTTTTCTTGCTTCTTGCTTCGAAACAGGATAATAAAGAGTAGTGTCTATCGGATTAGGTATAGAGCAAATCTTGCTATTCTTTGTCAGGTGGCTTCTCCGCGCCAACGAAGCTATCCACTCACTGCATCCCACAAAATGCAAACGCTTCCACATTACGCATTTGGCAATAAATGTGTTTTTTGCCAACACTCCGGCATTTTGCGGACATTGAGTGCACTGCGTTTCATACGCTGTACAGTCATAGGCATGATGACAAATTCCGGTAAACGGCCACATATCATGCATAGTCCACACAACAAGCTTGCCAAGCGCTTGCAGTTGTTGGATATTACGCAACGACAGTCCTCCATGGTTAATCCAGTGAAGATGGATTATATCCGCTTCACGCACTTCAGGTAATTGAGAGATATCCGTTCCTGTGTTCGCAACAGAGACAGCAAAGAGGTTCTTGCGCGAAAAGCCGTTCGCCGCCCATATACAGAAACGCTCCCACAAGAAATGCCGTCTTTTCGCTTTAACCGCCACAAAGGACACATCAACGCCCTGCTTCCTCAAAGCGTCATATAACCGCTGACAAGCCACGTAAGCGCCACCCGGAGTCAGTGTGTTTATGAGAACGACTTTCATTGCCTGACTACATAATTAAAAACTTTCACGTAGTTATCTGCTACGGTGTTGATATTGACCTTCTCCTCAATTATCCGTAATGACTCTTGCCCCATTTGCTTCCGTTTGGACTCGTCAGCAAGGATGGCTTCTATCTTTGCCGCAAGATCATCCGCATCCCCCTCTTTGAAGAAAAAACCATTCTTTCCGTCCTCCACCAAATCTCTCTCTGTCCCGTCGCATACGGAACATACTACCGGCAACTCATAGCACATGGCATCGTTGATAGACAATCCTCCCATACCGGCCAGGACATAGACCGATGATTCTTTCATATAACGCCCTAACTCGAACGGGTCATATACGCTCCCCGCAAACCGGATATGGTCTTTCGCGACAGACAGCGATGCCTGTTTTTTCAGATTCTCCAGTTCTGGGCCGTCTCCCACTATCGCCAACTCCGAATCAGGAAAACGTAAAACGAGTTTTTCGTATGCGTTTATCAGCAAATCCACCCGCTTCCAAGCCACCAAACGCCCGATATGCAAAATACGCTGCGGGCATACAGGCAACAATGCGGATGCTTTCATTACTTCCTCTTTTTTTTCAAAGAAAGCCTCAGTGTCTCCGGAGTTATAGCGCACAAAAATCTTCTCCTTAGACACTCCGTAACCCGGCCATAACGCCAAACCCCGACTGCAATAATTCAAAGAAGCATCCGCACGATGATACAGGTATCTGCGAATATGCATCAACAGCCATGAACTGAAATAAAATTTAAACCCCTTGCTGATCAATCGCATTGACTCATCGTACACAGGATGCTCCTTGAAATAATCCAAATGTCCGTATGGAGGGACAAAGAATGGAATCTCATGCAATATCAATTTGATAGAATGGGCATCCAGATAGCGTAACACCTTCGGATAAAAGAACAATTGCAACATATAGGGCCAGCCTATGAGCAAAATGTCCGGTTGCTCTTCATGAACAACAGACAATAACTCCGGCAGGCAGTCCTTACCGTACCATGCTTTTCGACTTGGAGTGGCAATTACCCGATAATTCTGATTATCACTCTCATTTCGTTTCACACCCTTACCTACAGTGCGTGCGTTATTCCGAGGAATGAGCATCACCAAGTCACAGCCTTTGTCCGCGACCTTATTCAGCAAAGGGTGGTTATAATGCGTGATGGTTGTATTTACGTAAAGGACTTTCACCGTCTTCTTCTGAATAGAGCCAGAATCATCAATCCTAATACCGCCAATACCACCAATACGGATGCGACAACCGACCAAACCTGTGTCTTTAGCAGCAATCGGTCCTCGCATCTGAACTCAATCGTATGTTTCCCTGCCGGTATCTCCAACGCGCGCAATATGTAGTTGGCGCGCAAAACAGGCACTTCCTCACCGTCAATAAACGCCCTCCATGTCTTGTAATAGACCTCGGAGAATACCGCAATACCGTCTTCGGTGCTTTCGCTCTCATAGAACAAGTTGCCGGGGTTCGCATAGTTCGTCAATGTTATCTTCGCGGGTTGCGTCATCACATTCGCACCCCTCACTTTGCTCTGCCAACAGGTATCCATAAACGCCACCTTCTTCAAATCCGCATCCCCGATCGCCTCAATCTCCTCGTTCGGCGTGTCCACCCACTTCACACCGTTCACAAACCATGCGTTGCCGAACGCTTCGGGGTTATACCGAACGCCCTGTTGCGTAATCACATACCGGGTGTTCAGCATATTGACCACATTCATATTGATCCGTCCGGAGAAATAATAGTCGATGATATCCTGATACCTGCGCAACTTGGCAGGGCTGTAGCCGCCGACCGACTTGTGATAGTATGACGTTTTTGATTCGTTGAATGTGTTGCTTGCCAGGTTCAGCACACGGTAGTCCGGGTCTTTGTCTTGCAGAATCTGCCGGTCGGCATCAGTCATACTGATCAACTGCTGTTTCTTCGGCACAAAATGGCTGTCATTCAGGAAATGCTTGTCCACCGTCCACAAATCCGCCAGTATCAGTACCCCCACTATTGCCACAACCACCGCACTCTTCATCTTCTCCGCTTTCAGATACGCCGCAACACACGCGCAAGCCAACAGGACAAAAACTGTCGAACGCCATGCGTCAGCCGTCAGCAGATGGCGACGGTCCTCTATTATCGACCCAACCAGCCAGTCTGGCATCTGCGCGTCCACTTGGGCTGTGAACGGACCCGCCAGCCCCGGATCCAACACAAAAAGCATACACAAGCCTGCCGTTATGCCTCCGGCGATGCCAGCCTGCTTCAGCGACACTCGCCGCCCGACAACCTCCTTGAGCGCCAGCATACCCATCATCGCCATCGCCGTGGTTGTCATCACGAGCGACATACTCGGCGTGCGGAACTTGTTGTAGAGCGGCAGATGGTCAAACAGCCAGTTGTTCACCATCGGAAAATTCCTTCCCCACGAAAGCACTATACCGATGACAGCCACAGCCAGCAGCCACCACCGCTCTTTCTGCGGGACAACCATCAGTCCCAATATAAACAGGAAGCATATCACCGCACCCGCATACACCGGACCGGAAGTGAACGGCTGGTCGCCCCAGTAAGTCGGCACAGACCTCACAAACTGCTTCGCCTGCGAACCGCCCGCATACTTCTTGACCGTCTTATATGTCTCGCTCTTCTCCCCCAACGGATAGCCGCTGCCTCCGCCGTAGAAATTAGGAATCAGCAGCGTCATCGTCTCCGCCTTTCCGTAACTCCACATAAACGCATAGTCCCGGTTGAGTCCTGACTTGCCTGCCTCGCTGTCCGCCGCGCCATGCAGCACCGCTCCACCCCGCATCGTCTCTTTCGAGTAGTCCCATGTCGGCACTAACTTGTCCACAGCCGGTGCAACGGCCATCACCGCCGCTATTACCAACCCCATAGATGCCAACCAGAAATGCTTCTGTTCTTTTTCGCGAATCGTATAAATAAAGTAGCTTACCGCCAAAGGCAATAACATCACTATCGTATAGTAAGAGATCTGCTGATGATTCCAATATACATTAAGTCCAGTGGCTATCAATGCCACGATAAATCCGGCTATATATTTCCTGTTATAGCATAATAGACAACCTCCTATCACAGCCGGCACAGTAGCCAGCACCCATGCTTTCGTCACATGCCCCGCATCAATAATAATCAGGTTATACGAACCGAACGCAAACGCGACTGCCCCCACAATGCCCAGCCACGGACTGCACCCAGCCGCCAGCATAAAGACATAAAAACCTAACAACAGCAACCATAACGCTCCTGTTGTGTTTCCGTTAAAACCAACTCTCGTCCAACCTGAGAAGGGCGCGAAAACACTTTTTGACTTTATTCCGGATGTCACGTTATAGGGCATTCCGCAAAACATGCTGTTCGACCAATGCGCATCTTCTCCTGTCAGGTCATGATACACTTTTGCATCGTATCCCATACCCGCAAAACTGACCATATCCCCTTGAGGCAGTTGTTTCCCGTCAAACACCTGCGGTGCGAAATAGACCATCACCAGCGTTGCAAACACAAGAACCGCTACCAGATGCGGCCATGTCGATTTCCAGATTTTTTGTATATACTCCTTTCTCATCGTATAAATAGTTTCATTCCTTTTCTAACATGCAGTAATTCTTTGATAACTTCGCTATGCATTCCTCACTTTTATCCTTTATTTCGCCGCGCCAGTATCCTTTCCACCAGCCAGCTGTCCTTCGGATAGGTCAGTTTGATGTTCTCGTCATCGCCTTCCACTATATAAATCTTCTCCTGCGGCTGGTACTTGATGACCACGCCGCAGTCATCGGTTGATTGGAAGTGCTTGTCTTGCAGCCCGATGCGGTACGCCTCGGCGATTGTTTCGTATCGGAACGCCTGCGGGGTCTGGACGTACATCAGCGTCCTGCGGTCGGGAATACGTCCGATATAGGATGAACCCGTTTCACGTTCCAATATGGTGTCCGTAGCCGGAATAGCCACCGCAACCGCATGGTGGCCGTCCAAAGCTGCTATCACGTCATTGATAATACGCTGCGACACCAGCGGACGCACCGCGTCGTGGAAAACCAGACGGACATCCGTTCCGGGACGGCAGGCATCAATCGCCGCCATACTTGACAGATAGCGTTCGTCGCCGCCTTTCAGCAATTTAGTCAATTTGCTCCATCTGTTGTGCCGGGCGATGCTCTCCAACAGGCTCATATAGTCGGGGTGAACCACGATGCATATCTCGTTGATGCCTGCATTGCGCTCAAAGGCATCCACGCTATGCTCCAGAATGGTTTTTCCCGCCACATTGAGGAACTGCTTGGGCAGGTCACCGCCGAAACGGCGACCCGACCCTCCAGCCAATATGACCGCTATATTGGTCATCGCTCTGCCCGCATGGGGTTGTTAAGGAAGTCTTCGTAGGCAAGACGGATGCCGTCCTCCAGTTCGGTACGGTAGGTCCAGCCGAGGGCGGCGGCTTTGCTCACATCGAGCAGTTTGCGCGGGGTGCCGTTCGGACGGGTGGTGTCCCACTCGATGCGGCCCTTGTACCCGACTACTCTCGCCACCAGTTCGGTCAGTTCGCGTATGGTCAGTTCCTTGCCTGTTCCGGCATTGACGGTCTCGTTACCCGAATAGTTGTTCATCAGGAAGACACACAGATTGGCGAGGTCGTCCACATAGAGGAACTCGCGTAGCGGCGAACCGTCTCCCCAACAAGTTACCGATTCGGTATTGGCTTGTTTTGCTTCGTGGAAGCGGCGTATCAGTGCCGGCAGTACGTGACTGTGTTCGGGGTGGTAATTGTCGTTCGGTCCGTAGAGGTTGGTCGGCATAACGGATATGTAGTCCGTCCCGTATTGGCGGTTGAGGAACTCGCAGTATTTCAGTCCGCTTATTTTAGCCAATGCATAAGCTTCGTTGGTTTTCTCCAATGCACCTGTCAGAAGGCAGTCTTCTTTCATCGGTTGCGGAGCCATACGCGGGTAGATACAAGACGAGCCGAGGAACTCCAATTTCTTGCAGCCGTTTTGCCAAGCCGAATGGATGACGTTCATCTCCAGAATCATGTTCTCGTACATAAAGTCAGCCAGCGCTTTCTGGTTCGCCACGATGCCGCCGACCTTTGCTGCGGCGAGAAAGACGTATTCGGGTTTCTCCTCGGCGAAGAACCGCTCCACTGCCTCCTGACGGGTCAGGTCCAGTTCCTTGTGCGTGCGGGTGATGATATTGGTGTATCCCTGCCGTTGCAGTTCGCGCACGATGGCACTGCCTACCATTCCCCTGTGACCGGCAACATAGATTTTACTGTTCTTTTCCATATCGTTTCATGTCGTTTCCCACCATCAGGCGGACGAGTTGTTCAAACGGTGTCTTGGTGGGGTTCCATCCGAGCAGTGTCTTGGCTTTCGTCGGGTCGCCGCAGAGCTGCTCCACCTCGGTCGGACGGAAGAACTTCGGATTAACCTCCACGAGCGCTTTGCCCGTCTTCGTGTCTATGCCTTTCTCGTTCACGCCTTCGCCTTCCCAGCGCAGGTAGATGCCCGCATACCGGAACGCCAGCGTGCAGAACTCCCGCACAGTGTGCATCTCGCCCGTGGCGATGACAAAGTCCTCCGGCGTCGGGTGCTGCAGGATGAGCCACATACACTCCACATAGTCTTTGGCATACCCCCAGTCGCGGCGGGCGGACAGGTTGCCGAGGTAGAGTTTGTCCTGCTTGCCGTTGGCTATGGCAGCGGCGGCAAGCGTGATCTTGCGGGTGACGAATGTCTCGCCACGGCGTTCCGACTCGTGGTTGAACAGGATGCCGTTCACGGCGAACATGCCGTACGCCTCGCGGTAGTTCTTCGTTATCCAGAACCCGTACTGCTTGGCAACGCCGTATGGCGAGCGCGGATAGAAAGGCGTAGTCTCGCGCTGCGGCACTTCCTGCACCAGTCCGAACAGTTCCGAGGTCGATGCCTGATAGATGCGGGTCGTCTTTTCCAGACCGAGCATCCGGACGGCCTCTAACAGGCGCAGCGTGCCTATCGCATCCGCCTCAGCGGTGTATTCGGGCACGTCGAACGACACTTTCACGTGCGACTGCGCGGCAAGGTTGTAAATCTCGTCAGGGCGTATCTCGCCGATGATGCGGATGAGCGATGACGAGTCGGTCATGTCGCCGTAGTGCAGATTGACGGCACGCGGTTTCTTCTGGTCGCGTACCCATTCCTGGAGGTACAGGTGTTCGATACGGCCTGTATTGAACGTGGACGAGCGGCGGATGATGCCGTGTACTTCGTAGCCTTTGGTCAGCAGGAACTCCGCGAGGTAACTGCCGTCCTGCCCGGTGATGCCGGTGATGAGTGCTTTTTTCATATCTATCAGATTGTCGGATTTCTGTTGTGGTTTATCGCGTTTGAAGAATCAGGTCGCACAGTTCTCTTATTGCGCCTTCTCCGCCACCTTTTTTCAGTATGCGGATGCCTTCAATTGCCTTGATGCTGTCCATTGCGGTGGCGGGACACGCCGCGTAACCGACTTTGCCGAGCAGTTCCGCATCGTTGATGTCGTCCCCCACGTAGCACACCTCGTCGAGACTGATTCCCAATTGCTTGCAAATCATCTGGCAGGCATCTGTCTTGCTCATAAAAGGCAGTTGCTCTTTCTCGCCGTACGCAGGATGATAATAGGCGACAGGCGTCTGGTCTTTCTGTCTGCCCACACCCATAAATAGGTATTCCAAGTTGAGTTTGCGTGCGCGGTGAAGCACGATGTCTGTTGTCTCGGACGTGAGTATGCCGCAGGGGATGCCTGCCTTCTGCAGGAGTACCATACCCATACCGTCATACACGCAGAACCGTTTCAGTTCGTCGCCTGACTCGCTGTAGTACATCCCCCCGTCGGTCAGACAGCCGTCCACGTCGGTCAGGAACAGGCGGATGGTGGATAGTCTATCGGAGGTCATTGACGTAGGCTCCTTCCTTTTCGATTGTGTATTGCGGTGCGGTCTGCACGTACTGCGGATGAACCAGTTTCATCGTGCTGGTGCGCTTGTTCTCCTTGATTTCTATCATTATGGGCATATTGTCCCGCACCCGTACCCGCATATTGAACCGCTCGATGTCGGTCGTCTTGTCCTGCGGCACGAGTGTCACAAGCACCGTCTTGCCGTCTGCTGCGGCTTTCTCGGTCACTTTGCTCGATTCCACCAATGCTTTGGCGAATGCGAGCGGATTGGTCTGCATCAGTTCCTCCTGCGTGGGGTTGGAGATGGTCAGTTCATCTGTTTCTTCCTGATAGAGGAACATTGTCTCGCCGTCGTATGCAGCATCGATGCCGAAGGCATGAAGGAGGAACTTCTCGCCTTGTACGGTAAATTTCCCTGCATAGGTCATTGGTTGCGAGTCCTTTGAGGTGATGGTTACCGTAAAATCCGATTGCAGTATTTGTTGTTCCAGCGTCGTAAACAGGGACGACAGAACTGTCAGGAAAATAAGAATAAGTTTCATCGTGTCTAAATATCGTTAAGTCGCACTAATCAGCGGGCAAAGGTAAATCAAAAAATGCAGAATACAAAAATAATCATCAAAGGTATCAGGGCAACCGCATCAAATTATTCATAAAGAGTCGCACGATTATATTGCGAAGGGTCGTCATGTTTTGATTCAACAGCCAGTCGCAGGAGCAATCCCAAGACGGTGGTATTTTATTGATTTTTAATTATATATTATTTGTATACTCCATTTGTTTTTTGTACTTTTGTAGCGTAATAACACATTAAAATCAAGTATTATGCTACCACCGTTTTTTGACAGTATTGCCGACCATCGTGTAACGGGTCGTTGCACCTATGTTCTTTCAGAGTTACTAACGATTTCCCTTCTGACCTATATCTGCAATGGCGAAGATTATGTGGACATGGCAGATTTTGCGGCAGAACGCGCAAGGGACTT
>JAIKXR010000121.1 GCA_024683975.1 Paludibacteraceae bacterium | reverse complement strand
AAGAATGATAGCCAAACAGGGCGGACGCATACCGCTTTGCAGGCAGGACGCTATTTGTATGCGCATTTCTTCGCGCAGGTCACGGGATATTTGTGTACCCGAAATAATCATATATCGTGGCGATAAAAGAGGTTTTCGCAGTGAATATATTCAATGTTCCGATAGACTTTCTTTCTTGCCTCGTCAAGGGTGTCTGCCTGAGAGACTGCCATCAGCACACGCCCTCCGTTGGTGAGCAGTTGATTACCCTCTTGGCGCGTCCCCATGTGGTATAGGATACCGTCATACTGCGGGTCTATTTCGACTGCGAAGCCCTTTTTGTATCCGTTAGGATAGCCCTTCGATGCCAGCACGACACCTATAGTGGGTTTGTCCGACCACTTTATAGAAGGCGGATTATCGCCTTTCGCTATGGCAGAAAAGACCTCACAGGCATCTGTTTGCAACAGCGGCAGAACCACTTCTGTCTCCGGGTCTCCGAAGCGTGCATTGAACTCAATCACCTTGATACCGTCCTTCGTTTTCATCAGTCCGCCGTAGAGTACGCCCGTCAAAGGACAACCCTCACTAACCATAGCACTTGCTACAGGTTCAAGAATATGGTGCAGGGCAAATTCGTAATCGTCAGCAGTGATGAATGGCAACGGTGTATAAGCCCCCATACCGCCTGTATTCAGTCCTTTGTCACCGTCAAAGGCGCGTTTATGGTCTTGTGCCAAAGGCATAGGATATACGTTATTGCCGTTAACGAAGCACATAAACGAGAACTCCGGTCCCTGCAGGAAATCCTCAATGACCACCCTGCCCTGTCCGAACCTTTCGTCAAGCAACATATCGCGCAAGGCTTCATCCGCCTCGTCCAACGATTGGGCTATTATAACACCTTTCCCAGCCGCCAAGCCATCATACTTAATGACAGCAGGTAACTGACGGCTTTGTACGTAAGCGAACGCTTCCTTGTAGTTATCAAATGAGCGATAAGCAGCTGTAGGGATATGGTAACGCATCATCAGTTGCTTGGCAAACTCCTTGCTCGATTCGATACGTGTTGCCGCTTGGGTATGACCGAAAACAGTCAAACCTTCAGCACGAAAACGATCCACTATGCCTGCAGCCAAAGCCGCTTCAGGACCTACTACGGTGAGGTCTATCTGCTTTTCTTTAGCAAAACGGAGAAGGGCTTCCACATCCGTGTCCTTAATGGGGACGCACTCCGCTTTATCAGCTATGCCGGCATTGCCTGGTGCACAATACATCTTGTCTGCCTGTTTGCTGCGCGAGAGAACCTCCACTATAGCGTGTTCGCGACCTCCACCGCCTATTACGAGTATGTTCATACCTTTGTATGGCTTAATGTTTGAAATGACGTGTTCCGGTCATCAGCATACTGATACCTAACTCGTTCGCTTTCACAATGCAATCATTGTCACGGATAGAGCCGCCCGGTTGTACAATAGAGGTTACTCCATATTGAGCAGCAAGACTGACTGTGTCATCAAAAGGCAAAAAGCCGTCACTTGCCAAAATCAAGTCTTTCGTAAATCCTGCTTCTTTTGCCTGTTTGAGCGCAATCTCTGCGGAGCCGACACGGTTCATTTGTCCGGCACCCACTCCGACCGTATGACCGTCCTTGACGACCACGATGGCATTCGACTTGACATGCTTGACGATAGTCCAGCCGAACTGCAGGTCGGCATACATATCCGCTGCGGGTTTATTGTCCGTGACACACATATCCGTCGTAAGCGTCTCTATCTGTGTATCTTGCTGCTGCACGAGCATACCGCCGTTCACCGACACGTACTGCATTTGCTGACCTTCCGTGCGGGTCATATCCACTTCCAATAGGCGCAAGTTCTTCTTCAACGAGAGAATGGCAAGGGCTTCGTCTGTGAAGGCAGGTGCGATGACAATCTCAAGGAAAATGGGTTTCATACCCAGAGCCACCTGTTCGGTAACAGGACGGTTGCATACCACTATACCACCATAAATGCTGACCGTATCCGCTTCATAGGCTTTCTGCCACGCCTGCTCAATAGTGTCCGCGACAGCCGCACCGCACGGGTTCATGTGCTTGAGAGCCACACAACAAGGTTCGGACATATCCCGCACGATACAGAGAGCGGCATTAGCATCCTGCAAGTTATTATACGACAGCTCTTTGCCTTGCAACTGACGTGCAGAAGCCAATGAGAACGAACCTGCATCCTGCGCAGCATAGAAACATGCCTGCTGGTGCGGGTTCTCACCATACCGCAAGGACTGTTTGAGGTCGTATTCGAGGAAGAGTTTCTCATTGAGTCCCGCTTCGCGGCGCATATACGTGGCTATACACATATCGTATTCAGCAGTATGCGTATAGGCTTTTGCTGCGAGTTGAAGCCGCATCTCGGGCGATGTGTCGCCGTTACAACGGATCTCGTCCAACACCTTTTCGTAGTCAGTTGGATCACACACCACGGTCACCGAAGCGTTATTCTTCGCGGCACTGCGCAACATAGACGGACCGCCGATGTCAATGTTCTCAATCGCCTCCTCACGTGTGACATCATCTCGGGCGATAGTCTGGCGAAAAGGATAAAGATTAACGCACACCAAATCAATAAGTTCAATACTGTTTTCACGCAATGTTTGCATGTGAGAAGGCATATCGCGTCGTGCCAGAAGTGCTCCGTGCACTTTCGGGTGTAGCGTTTTGACGCGTCCGTCACAAATCTCCGGAAAACCCGTTACTTCACTTATACCGATGGTGCATATACCGTTCTGCTCCAAGAGCCGCTGAGTGCCGCCCGTGGCAATAATCTGCCAACCGGCTTGCTGTAACCCGCTTACGAAAGGCACAAGACCTGACTTGTCGCTTACGCTGACTAATGCTCGCTTCATACTAATTATCCATTTAATGCCGTTGACGGAAAGATTTTTCATCTCCGCAACCGGACTATTTGTTATCTATCACTATAGTATCCGTATCGTAGTTTAGAGTTGATAATTATGAGTTTATTGTTAGGATTTCATTATTCCCTTCTATGACTTGACCGATGACCTGCGCTTTTTCGCCATTGGCGTTGAGGATAGCCACGGCTTGTGCTGCCTGCTCCTGCGGCAAGGCAATGACCATACCAATACCCATGTTGAAGATATTGAACATCTCGCGGTGAGGTATGCCACCCCACTCCTCCAAGCAGCGGAAAACAGGCAGAATATCCCACGTTCCCTCCTGTATGCTGAAGCCCTGGCCGTCACGGAGGATGCGGGGTATGTTCTCGTCAAACCCGCCGCCCGTGATGTGCGCCACACCGTGTACGTCCAACTGGCGGATGACCTCCAATACGGGACGCACATAGATGCGCGTCGGGGTGAGTAGCACTTCGCCAAGCGTCTGTTTGTCACTCAGTTCGGTGTATATGCGGTTGAGATCCAGCCCCTTGTCGGCAACTATCTTGCGCACAAGGCTGAAGCCGTTGGAGTGCACACCTGACGAGGATATGCCGACCAGCACGTCGCCCGCGCTCACGCGAGTACCATCAATGAGTCTCTGTTTCTCAACCACGCCGGTGGTATAACCAGCTATGTCGTATTCGCCATCGGCGTACATACCGGGCATCTCCGCCGTCTCGCCTCCGACGAGCGCGCAACCTGCCTGACGGCAGCCTTCTGCCACACCTGCCACGATGGCTTCCACCTTAGCGGGGACGTTGTGTCCCAACGCCACGTAGTCGAGGAAGAAGAGCGGCTCGGCACCCTGCGCCAGCACGTCATTGACGCACATGGCGACGGCATCGATACCTATGGTGTCGTGCTTGTCAAGGGCAAAGGCAATCTTGAGTTTGGTGCCCACGCCGTCGGTGCCGCTGACAAGTACAGGCTCCTTTATGTTCAGTTTGGAGAGGTCGAACATCCCGCCGAAAGAGCCTATGCTGCCCATTGAGCCAAGCCGTTCGGTACTCTGTACGTGGCGTTTGATACGGTGAACCACTTCGTAACCGGCTTCGAGGTTCACGCCGGCGTTTTCATACGATTGTGCCATTACAATATATATATTATTGTTCTTTTCTAAAATATCTTACAGCATTGGCGAAGAGAGGCTGGTAGCGATTGCCGCTGATATTGACGAAGAGGTCTTCCTCGTAGCGTTCACTATGTCCCATCTTGCCGAGTATCTGCCCATTTGGGGATATGATACCCTCAATGGCGTAGTACGAACCGTTGGGGTTATAAGGCGACTGCATCGTAGCTTCGCCCGTTTCAGGTTCGGCATATCGGAACGCCACCTGACTGTTCTCAAACAGACGTTTGGCTTCCTCTTTGGTCAGAACCAGTTTGCCCTCCCCGTGGCTGACGGCGATAGTGTGCATATCGCCTACCTTCATACCCTGCAGCCAAGGCGAAGAGACGGATGTGACGATGGTGGTGACCATCTGCGAGACGTGGCGGTTGATGTCGTTGCGGAACAAAGTGGGCGAGTCTTCGCGCACCTGACCGAAGCGTCCGTATGGCAGCAGTCCGCTCTTGACCAGTGCCTGGAAACCGTTGCATATACCGAGAATCAGTCCTCCCCGGGCAATCAGACGCTCAATGGCTGCTGACACAAGCCTGTTGTTCAGGCACGAGGCGATGAACTTGCCGCTGCCGTCGGGTTCGTCGCCCGACGAGAAGCCGCCCGCCAGCATCAGTATATGGCACGCGTTGATATGCTCCGCCATCTCGCGAATGCTCTGCTGGACATCGTCCGGGGTGAGGTTGCGGAATACAACCGTCTCCACATCAGCACCTGCCTGACGGAAAGCCTTGGCACTGTCATAATCGCAGTTCGTACCCGGGAAGACAGGTATATAGACTCTTGGATGCTCCACCCTCTCGCCCTCGTATCTGAATACCTCTTTATTAGCGGTATATTCTGTTACACCTTCAGGCAACATATCTTTATGGGATGGTTCGGCAGTCAGCGGATACAGTTTGTCATACTCGCCTGTCATCATCCGCCATAGTTGGTCACGATCCACCTTCTCTCCGCTTATAACGATGTCTTTTTCTGCAGTCGTTCTGCCTATCAGGTGAAACTGAGTACTCATGCCACGCAAGTCCTTGGGAGAAGTAAACAGCAAAGTTCCTGTATGATTATCAAATATATACTTGCGGTCACAACGTGTACGGATACCTATATTATTGCCCATTGAACATTTTACTATACCTTCTATAACGCCTCCCTGGCCTACTGCCCATGCCGAATGAATGAGTCCCTGCTTATTAAGACCGTTAATCATATCCCACATACTCTTCAAAGCCGGCAGATTGGGTGCATCGTCTTCGTCCAACGGAGACTTGTGCAAACATACATAAACATAGTCACCAGCCTGCTTAAACTCTGGTGAGACAGCAAGCCTTGCATCCATCGTAGTTACCCCGAATGCAATCAGCGTTGGCGGTACGTGCAAGTCCTCAAAAGTACCGCTCATCGAGTCCTTGCCGCCAATGGCGGGCAACTCAAGTTCATACTGCATACGCAATGCCCCTAACAGTGCGGCCAGCGGCATACCATATGTCATCGGATCAGAAGTCATTCGGCGGAAATACTCTTGAAAAGAGAAGCGCATACGATGCCAGTCGGCACCTGCAGCCACGGCCTTGCTGATAGCCTCTATCATTGCATACTGCGCACTGTAATACGGATTATCCTTAAGGTCGGGACGATAGCCGTATGCCAGTAACGATGCAGTATGCGTCAAGCCTTTAGTGGGTAGTTTTTGCAACGACACTTGCGATTCAGTAAGTTGGGTCTTACCGCCAAAAGGCATAAGAACGGTTGAACGGCCTATGGTTGAGTCAAACTGCTCTATCATTCCCTTCTCCACGCGGGCATTGGGCAGACTCAGCACACGGCGCAAATGCTCCTCCAATGTGCATTTTTCTTGCGACATGTGCCACCAATGTAAATGTCTTAATCCGCCTATTGAGGCTTTTGCATAGTGCTTTGCACCTGCACTGTCTATAAATTCACGACTCATATCGCACACCGGCACATCCTTGTAATAGATACACATCCGTCCTGAATCGGTCACATTCGCAACGTGCGTCACCTCTACGTTTTCAATCTGACAATAGTGCATAAATTGCTCTTTGTCTTTATGTTCTATTACAACGGCCATTCTTTCCTGGCTCTCCGAAATTGCCAGTTCAGTCGGATTAAGTCCGGCATACTTGACAGGCACACGGTCAAGCCAAATGTCCAGTCCGTCCGCTAATTCGCCTATTGCCACACTCACTCCGCCGGCACCAAAGTCGTTGGATTTCTTTATCAGCCTTGTCACTTCCGGGCGGCGGAACAGCCGTTGCAGTTTTCTCTCTTCCGGAGCATTACCTTTCTGCACCTCGCTTCCGCAAGTATCAAGCGACTTCGCTGTGTGTTCCTTCGATGCACCGGTAGCACCGCCTATGCCGTCTCTGCCAGTTCTGCCGCCAAGCAGCAGCACTATGTCTCCTGCCTCAGGTTTCTCCCTGCGCACCTGACTGACCGGAACAGCCCCTACAACGGCTCCCACCTCCATTCGCTTGGCTACATATCCGTCATCGTAAATCTCACGGACATGGGTGGCAGCCAAACCTATCTGATTGCCATACGATGAATAGCCTTGTGCCGCCTTGCGCGATATAACACGCTGTGGCAGTTTGCCTTTCAAAGTCTCGCTCACAGGCTTCGTTATATCGCCCGCACCGGTCACACGCATAGCCTGATAGACGTATGCCCTGCCCGACAACGGATCACGAATAGCACCGCCCAAACACGTACTCGCCCCACCAAACGGCTCAATCTCTGTAGGATGGTTGTGTGTTTCGTTCTTGAACTGCAACAGCCATTTGCTTGTCACGCCGTTCTCGTCCACATCCACATAGATGGAGCAAGCATTGTTCTCATCGCTCTCCTCCAAGTCGTTCAGCAGTCCTTTATGTTTGAGATACTTGGCTCCTATTGTTGCCACATCCATCAGTGTAACCGGCTTGTCGTCACGGTTCAGTTCACGGCGCATCTTCTCATATATGCTCCATGCCACATCAACCGACTTCTTGCAGTACGAAGGCATATTGCGAATCTGTCGCAACTCAGTCGTGAAAGTCGTATGGCGGCAGTGATCCGACCAATATGTATCTAATATGCGCAATTCGGTCTCTGTCGGCTGACGACACTCTTTCTTGAAGTAATTGACCACCTCGCGAAGATCGTCAGTGTTCATTGCCAAGCCCCACTCACGGCAGAAATCGTTCAGTTGCTCGTCCGTGGTCATTTCAATAAAACCCGTCAGCTCTTTCATCTCTCGAATTGTGGCATCCGTCTCGTTAGTCAGCTGACCAAGGTCTTTCTCCCTGCACTCAACGGCATTGATATAGTAGCGTCTTATTGAATTCAGTTGCTCCTCCGTCACCGAAGCATCAAAAACCAGCAACCTGCTGCTCTTGATATCTATTTCGGCTGTGGGGTCTATCAAATGAACACAATCAATCGCTGATGAAGCGCGTTGGTCAAACTGACCGGGAACAGACTCTACTGCTATATATTGACAATCTGTCAGTTCTATATTGTCTGTAACTGTGTCAGTCACTCTCTCACCAAACACACCATAGCGGCACTTGTCAAGCAACTCCTCCGTGAAACCGAACAAATCATATACATTGATTAGTCTGAGCGAAGTCAGACCTAAGGCAAGGTTCTCGTTCAACTCGTTCATCAGACTCTCCGCCTCTACCCTGAAAAGCGGTTTTTTCTCAACAAATATGCGGTTAGCCTTCATTTATATGTATGTTATATTTCTTTTATATAGTGGTTGCTAATACTTTCTCTGTCTGCTTGCGTCTGAACTCAAGCAGTTGTCTTTTTAGTTCCGCGTTGCCAAGTGCCAGCATTTCAACGGCAAGCAGTGCCGCGTTCTTCGCTCCGTTGATAGCCACTGTCGCTACGGGTATCCCGCTTGGCATCTGCACTATGCTGAGCAATGAGTCAAGACCGTCAAGTGTCTTGCTTCTTACCGGTACACCTATCACAGGCAACGTTGTCACACCGGCTATCACTCCGGCCAAGTGCGCCGCTCCGCCAGCACCAGCTATGATGACGCTCAATCCACGATCCTCCGCAGTTGATGCCCACTCAATCAAAGCGTGAGGAGCACGATGAGCACTAATCACACGTTTCTCTATTTCTATGCCAAACTCCGTCAGAGTCTTTATGGCGGGTTCCATCACCTCATAATCAGAGGACGAACCCATTATTACTGCTGCTTTCATAATTATCAATTGTCAACTATCAATTCTGAAAGCAGCAGTAATAATGGGTTCGTCCTCTGATTATGAGGAGAGGGGACCCGCCATAAAGACTCTGACGGAGTTTGGCATAGAA
>JAIKXR010000116.1 GCA_024683975.1 Paludibacteraceae bacterium | reverse complement strand
AAAGAGACACAAAAAAGACGACATACCATTTGAGTATGTCGTCTTTTCTGTGTATTGAAGGGGTTAGGACGTTCTCTCTTTCGCCTGAGCAAACGCATTCGCGCCTTCTGTAATCAATAGTTGGTCCGCTGTGTGGCGGCGTAACTGATTTTGAGTGCGTAGGCACGACGGAGTTCCTGCTTGATGTCGGTGATAACCCCCATACGGGTATCTTTGTCCGCTTTGATGGAAACGGTCATCAGACCCTGGTCCTGCTCATTCATAGCCGAACGCTCGTTGATGATGAAATCACCTATCTCGCTCTTGTCAGCGAAAGCGTCATCAAGCTGGATACGCGTTTCAGCACCATATTGCTTGCGGTATTCGGCAGTGGGCGTACCAACATATATGTAGCGAACCAAAGATTTTTTCTCCAATTTAGTGAGTTCAGTAGCCGTCGGGTTAGTGAAAGACACTTTGTAGGTAACCTCTTTCATCGAGGTAACTGACATAAAGAAGAAAAGGAGCATAAAGATGATGTCGGGCAGAGAACTGGTATTGAGAGCCGGCATCTCGCGTTTTTCGTTTCTACGAATCTTTGCCATAATCAGTTTCCTCCATAGTTTTTAGGTTCAGCCTCGGAAATCTTCTGCGGGTAGATTTTCTGGATACGTTTCTGCGTATCCTCATCCAACTCGTTGTAACTTGTATGGAAATACTTACGGGCACATTCGTCACGCAGCTCATTGTAGGCAGCCACAAGCTCATTCTGGACGTTCAGATAAGCCTGATAGTGGGTATCAACATCGTTTTGAACAGAAATGACATGCTCTTTGGTATAGCGTATTACTCCGAAAGGCGCGCCGAAATCCTCCTCAAAGAGTTTGGGATAGAAACTGTCGTCATTCTCATTGAGAATGAACTTTTTAGCTTCGGCTTTAAGTTCTTTTATGTCTTTGAGTTGTCCCTGCACCATCAGTTGGTCAGCCGAGTTGATTTTGACAACGAGCAGATTACGTTTGTTAATATCCGTGTCCTCTACTTTCTGATCGGGCGGTATAGGCGCGGGCAGACGTCTTGCAAGTCCCTGATTGACATCCATAGATGTTGTCACAAGGAAGAAGATGAGCAGCAGGAACGAGATGTCCGCCATTGAAGATGCGTTAATCTGTGGAATCTTCTTTGCCATAACTTTTAGAGTTATAGATAAGCTTAATTACAGGGTGTACCCCTTATTTTTTACGGTTAAGTATCCACCCGTAGCACCAGCCGAAGACGACAGCCACGACAGTAGCGCAAAGGAGGATGTAGGTGAGGTAGATGCAGGCATCGCTGAGTTTGGCCATTGTACCCACGTTATCTGAGCCTTCGTAGCCGATGATATTGACTTTTTCGGGGCTACCGAGCGACCAGCAGACAACGATAAGCAGAATGAAAGCAATAACCACAGCAAGCTGGCGGATTGCCTTTTTAGGGTCTGACTTGAGTGTCTTGACGAACTGAACGCACACGAAAGCAAGCGTAGCGAGGCAGGCAAGCCCGAAGAGCGTATAGTTCCAATAGAGCATCATGTCAGTAAATTTAGGAATATTAAGGAAATCGCCAGCGACTTCCAGTGACCCTTGTGAACCTCCGGCATAGAACAGGAACGATACCACGATACCGACTGCCAAGAGAACCCAAAGGGTGATTTTGGATATCAATTTATATTTTTGCATAATACGAGTTGTTAAAAAGGTTGGTTAAAAACGGATTACAACTTAATAACAGAGAGATTGGTTCCCGTATTATTGTTTGTTGGCTGCATCGTATTCAACAACGAGGTCAAGAAGACTGATTGAGCTGTCTTCCATATCGTTAACAAGTCCTTCGATGAGAGAGAGAATATAGTTGTAGAATATCTGGAGAACGATAGCGATAATCAAACCGAGGAGGGTGGTCAGAAGAGCGACCTTGATACCGCCTGCGACAACGGTAGCCGAGATGTCACCGACCTGTTGGATTTTATCGAAGGCCTCAATCATACCTATGATGGTTCCCAAGAATCCGAGAGACGGGGCTATTGAGATGAAGAGAGAAATCCAGCTGAGGTTCTTCTCGAGCAGACCCATTTGCACTCCGCCGTAACTTGCCACGGTTTTTTCCACAACGTCCACGCCTTCGTTGTAGCGGCTCAGACCCTGATAGAAGATGGAAGCGACAGGTCCGCGTGTCTCGCGGCAAACCTTGAGAGCTTCTTCAACGCCTCCGTTCTTGAGAGCCTTTTCCACGTTGGCGAGCAGGGCTTTGGTATTTGTTTTAGAGAGACTGAGGTATATGATACGCTCAATGCAAAGGGCGAGACCAAAAACCAAGCAGAGGAGAGTGGCAGCCATAAAGCCTGCACCACCTTCGATGAATTTGGTTTTGAGAGTCTTGTGAAGAGCCACAATACCGCCTTCTTCATTTTGCTCAGCAGCGGATTGGTCAACCGTAGCGGGTTGTTCCTGAGCTACTTGTTCGGTTGTTTGTTCGTCAGCTGCCTGAGCTTCAGTTTGTTGAGCCATTGCGTTAACGGTACCGAGGCACAGCATGGCTGTTACGGCAAGGGTTGCAAAAAATTTTTTCATCTTTAGAGAATTTAGATTGATTTTCATTTGTTTATTCAGGCGGAAAGACCGGGATTCGAACCCAGGAAACCCTTTTGGGGTTTACACGCTTTCCAGGCGTGCCTCTTAAGCCACTCGAGCACCTTTCCATTGCTAAAAAAGCGCGCAAAGGTAGGCAATAATTTTGTAGCGGCAAAACTTTGCAGGCTTTTTTTTACGATTTTATTCGCAAAATGTGCATTTTTAAAATAAAAGTATTATTTTTGCGGCGGAATTACCGAGAGTTGATTCAGTTGGCGGTTTGAGGGTTGAAAGTTGAAAAAAGTCCATCGGTTCAGAGAGGAAAGATGTTAAGGTTAAAACTTGACAGAAGTTTTGAAATTTAAAATATAAATCACAGTATTATGTTTCATGAAGGGAGATTAAGCAAGCGGGTAATGCGCCTTATGACAGTCGGAGCGTTGTTGGTCAGTGTAGTGAGGACAGGTACGATGGAGGCTGCGGCGCAAGAACCGGAGAAAAACCCCAACGAGGGGAATTTGATTTTCTGGCGTTATCCGGACAATTATTTAGAGAACCAGGCACGTGTGGCATTCGGCACAATAGACGAGGCGCTGCAGGCCAATCCTCCGCAAAAGGAGATGTCGCTCTTGAGGAAGATGGCACTGATCAGTCTGGATCAGCTGCTTCACGACACACACAACGACAAGCAGGAGCCGTTCTACACCTTTATCAACACACGTATGCAACGTATGCTGGACGATATGGAGCGTCCTGTAAAGAAGGGGTTGCGAATATACAAACTGTACAATGACGGTTTTATCATCAAGACCAAGGACGCAACGGTGGCAGTTGATTTGGTACCGGGTGGTCCGAATAGCCGACCGTTCATATCCGATTCGATAATATATAAGATTGCAGGCAAGTGCGATGCCATGTTTGTGTCTCACGCTCACGGAGATCATGCCAATTTAAGCATAGCGAAGGCTTTTGCATCGCGTGGCAAGCTGGTGATTGCACCCAAGGGTTTGTGGACAGGCGTGAATCCGATGATACAGCAGTTGTTGGTGGCAGACACAACGGTGGATGTACCGTTCAATGAACTGAATATGACGCTTCACATATTGCCGGGGCATCAGGACGATATGTACAACAACATATACGTGATGGAGTTCAAGAACGCGGGGACTGTGGCTCATACGGGTGACCAGTGGAATGAAGAGGATGTGGTATGGATAGACAAAGTGCATGAGCATTACAAGATAGATGTGCTTCTGCCTAACTGCTGGATCAATCAGATGGAACGTTCGTTGAAAGGTTTTGGTCCGAAAATTATCATTACCGGTCATGAGAACGAGATGGAGCATACGATAGACCATAGAGAGGCATATTGGATAACGATGAAGAAGTTTGAGCGGATGAGTGGACTGAACATACCCAATGTGCTGATGACGTGGGGTGAGAGTTATGATTACAAGCGATAGAGGCGAGCGGTAAAAAATGAGAATTGCATGTAAGTAAGCAAAAAAACGAATGTTATGGATATATTTAACGATTTGAATGTCTCCCAGCAGGCGGCGGTGTCCTACACAGACGGTCCGTGTTTAGTGATAGCCGGTGCGGGTTCGGGCAAGACGCGTGTGCTGACATACAAGATTGCATATTTGTTGCAACGCGGCGTAGCAGCCAACCATATATTGGCATTGACTTTTACCAACAAGGCCGCCCGTGAGATGAAGAGCAGGATAGCGAGTCTGGTGCCGGAGGGTGATGCGCGTTATCTTTGGATGGGCACATTCCACAGTATATGTGCAAAGATTTTGCGTCAGGAGGCTGAGAAACTTGGATATACACGTGACTATTCCATATATGACACGACTGACAGCAAGTCTGTGATCAAGCAGATCATCAAGCAGAAGCAGTTAGACGACAACATCTACAAACCCACCCTTGTGTTGTCCCGCATATCCGCTGCGAAGAATGCGCTGGTGTCGTATGACGCCTACGCAAAGGACCGTCAGACAAGTGAACGCGACCGGATGGACAGGATGTATGAAATGTCGGAGCTGTACAGGCTGTATGAGATGCAATTGAAGGCATCCAATGCGATGGACTTTGACGACCTGCTGAAGAATATCTGTTTGCTTTTCCAAACCAATACGGACGTTCTGCATTATTATCAGAGCATATTTGAGTATGTGCTGGTGGACGAATACCAGGACACCAACTATGCCCAATATATGATAGTCAAGATGCTGGCAGAACCGGAGAACAAGATAAGTGTAGTGGGCGATGACGCACAGTCTATCTATTCGTTCCGTGGGGCTGACATACGCAACATACTGACTTTCCGTCACGGTTATCCGGATGCCAAGCTGTTCAAATTAGAACAGAATTACCGTTCAACACAAACGATAGTGAAGGCCGCCAACAGTCTGATTCATCATAATGAGAATCAGATTTACAAGGAAGTTTTTTCAGAGAAGGCTGTCGGTGACACCATCCAACTCAATTCATACACATCAGACCGCGAGGAAGCGTCGGGTGTGGTTTCCATAATAAAGAAGAAGTACCTGAAGAGTCTGGACGATGTAGCGGTATTATACAGGACCAATGCGCAGTCACGAGTGTTTGAGAACGAACTAAGGAAGAGCAATATAGCTTATCGCATTTTTGGCGGTATGTCCTTTTACCAGCGCAAAGAAGTGAAAGACGCTTTGGCATTTTTCCGCCTGGCTGCCAATGAGTCGGATAATGAAGCTTTTCAGCGTGTTGTTGACCTGCCATCGCGTGGCATAGGCGATATGACGGTAAGAAAAGTGTCGGAGTGCGCAATAAAGGATCATTGCTGTATGCTGGCAGTGGCGGCCAATCCTGTGGAACACGATTTGCATGTATCGGTGACAACGATGAAACGCCTGCGTGATTTTGCCCGAATGATGCAGGGATTCACAGAAGCAATGGACAGCAAGAACGCTTACGACTTTGCAGAGTCGGTATTGCGTGAAACGGGGCTGATGGCAGCATTGGCGGCTGACACAAGCCAGGAAGGGCGTGAGAGAAAGGAGAACCTTGATGAACTGTTGAGCGCGATACATGATTTTGTTGACCAGCGCATGCAGGAGGGTATCGATTTTACGCCTATACAGGATTTTCTGGCTGAGGTAAGCCTGTTGACCGACCAGGATGAGAATTTGAAAGATGTCACACCGCGTGTAACATTGATGACCGTTCATTCAGCCAAGGGTCTGGAGTTCCCATACGTTTTCATAGCCGGAATGGAGGAGAACCTGTTCCCATCGCAATACTGCACCAAACCACAGGAGATAGAAGAGGAGCGGAGGTTGCTGTATGTGGCTATTACGCGTGCTATGAGCAATGTCTATATCAGTTTTGCCAAGTCGCGGTTCAGGAACGGGTCTGTAGGTTTTGCCTCCCCATCGCGGTTCTTGAACGACATCGACCGTTCGTATCTGCATTTGTCGTCCCCAACATCCCCCTCTCCCCGTCCGATGCCTGTTTATCCCCGCAAAGAGGAGCAGGAACGGGTAGAGATAGACGGAAGGAAACTGAACAGTCTGCAATCGCTGAACAAGCAGTCAGGCAAGAAGGATAACAGTCAGATAGTGAAGACTATAACGAGCGATTGGAAACCAGGTGACAAGGTTGAACACAAGGTGTTCGGTCAGGGAACTGTGAAGGGAGTGTATATCGACAACGACAACGAAAAGATTGACATTGTGTTTGACAAGGTGGGAAAGAAAACGTTGCTGTTAGCGTATGCCAAATTGAGCAGAGTCGATTGAGTTCTGCTGTGCGGTTCTTTCCGACAGTCTTTCTGAACGTTTTTGCAGAAAACGGCGTACTTTCCGGGAATTTTTTGTCTTATATTTGTCAGGGAGGTCAATGACTTCCCTTTCGTTGTTCATAGGTTCGATGTATGAAGTGACGAGCAAGTCGCGGTCAATACAGTTGCCAGCTGTTGTATCGGGAGTGTGTACGACCTTGACGAGGTCGTATAGTTCGCCTGAAGAGAGGAAACGTGTTTCAACGTTAAGCGTATCGAAGAGAGTGGAAGGCTGTGTGTGAGGCGGTGTATGCCGGATGAGCGTAATGTACTGATATAGCTGGTGTCCCGAACAGATGCGTGTATCTTTTGGATTTATCTTGTTCAAGTAGTATTTTTGCGCGCTATTGGTTACAATGAAAGGCAGTCTGCGGGCGTAGTTATGGTCGTGTCCGGCGAATACGAGGTCAGCGTCTTGCAATACACGCCGGAAAGTGAGGTAGATGAGCGGGTTTTGTCGTCCCTGACTTGCCGAGAAGACGGGGTGGTGCATAAGGACAATGGTGAACCGGTCGCCGGCAGACCGGAGAGTCTGCCGGGTCCATGTATTGACGATAGTATAGTCAGACATCCTTTGGAGTCCGTTGGTATCAATAACGATGAGCCGCAGATCAGGGAAGTCAATATAGTAGGTTGTGCCGAGAAACCGTTCAGGACCATTGAGAGGTTGCGGGAAGAGGTCGTACCATAGTTGTGGCAGCCGACGGACTATGCCTTTGCGGTATTCGTGATTTCCCGGTGTGTTTACGAGAGGTAGCTGCTGAAAGGGAGTGCCTTCAAGTTCGGAAGCCAACTGCTGATAATAAAAGTAATACCCTCTCTCGAACAGGTCTCCGACTTGTGCATAAAAGTCTATGTCCGTGTGTCGTTCAGCCATTTTTACCCAACTGAGGCTGTCAATCTGGTTATGAACGTCTCCGAGGAGGATGAAAGCGAGCGTGTCAGGCTGATGGATGTCCTGCCAGACAGCGGAATGCCGGTCTTCGAACTTAACAAACTTGTCGAGCGACTGTTCCCCAAAAGTATGGAAAGAATAACAGACTGTATCTGCCTGCCAGACGGGTTCTTCGGGGTTGCCGAACCAAACCTGCCAACGGACGGTACATAATATTATACCGCCCGTCAGAAGGATAAACAGTACGATGAGTAAGATTTTTCTTTTGACACTCATTGTGACAGACAGCCCTTGGTGGCTGTTATGACCGCGTCTTTAGAATGGCAGGTCGTCAGTTTCTTCTGCGGCGACAGCATCGAAAGGCGCTGTGTTAGCCTGTGCGGGAGCAGACATAGGAGTTTGCGCGGGAGCGGCTGCGGGTGTTGCCATCGGTGCGGAAGCCACTTCTGCGGATGCAGGAGCGGGTTGTTGAGCGAGCATATTACCTTGCTGCACCCGCCAAGCGCGAATGGATGTGTACCAACGACCATTGAACTCACGGCTTTCGATGTCGAACGAGACAGTTACAATGTCGTCCACGTTGCAAGGGTTGTTCTTGATGCGGTCCTCCCCGAAGATTTCGAAGCAGACCTTGCGGGGGTACTGCTCCTGCGTTTCGAGAACGTATGACTGCACCTTCCACGGATTGCCCGTCTTGCTGATGCCTTCCTGAAGAGGGAGTACCTGAATGATTTTACCTACGATATCCATATTGAGTAAATGTTGGTTAAGTAAATGTTAGTGAGTAAATGTTGGTTAGTGAATGTTGATGAGTGAATGTTAGTTAGGTTGTTGTTGGCGGGTGAATGTTTACGCGTTGATGGCGGCCACTCCCGGAAGTGTCTTGCCTTCTATGGCTTCGAGGAGGGCACCACCGCCTGTAGATATATAGCTAACCTGGTCAGCGAGATGCAGTTTGTTGATACAAGCGACGCTGTCTCCACCTCCGATAAGGCTGTAAGCCCCGGCCGCAGTCGCTTTGGCAATCGAATGAGCAATGGCTTCCGAGCCTTTGGCAAACTTATCCATTTCAAACACACCTGCGGGACCGTTCCAAAGGATTGTCTTGGCAGACTCAATGTATTTGGCAAAGAGCAGGCTGCTATCGGGACCTATGTCCATCCCCATCCAATTGTCAGGTATGTCGTCAGAAGGACAAATCCGCGTGTCAGCGTCCTCTGCAAAGCGGTCAGCAACAACGGTATCAGTGGCAAGTATGAGTTGCACACCTTTCTGTTCCGCCTGTCGGAGTATATCAAGAGCAAGACCGAGTTGTTCGTCTTCACAGATTGAAGTACCAATCTTGCCGCCCATGGCTTTGACGAAAGTGTAGGTCATACCGCCGCAGATAATGAGATTGTCAACCTTATTGAGCAAGTTGGTGATTATCCCTATCTTGGTGCTGACTTTGGAGCCTCCCATAATAGCGGTGAAAGGACGATGTATATTGTTGAGAACATTTTCGACGGCCTGCACCTCTTTTTCCATAAGCAGACCGAGCATTTTGTCATCAGCAGAGAAGAAATCCGCTATGACTGCTGTAGATGCGTGTTTGCGGTGAGCGGTGCCAAAGGCATCATTAACATAGCAATCGGCGTATGAAGCAAGCGTTTGTGCGAAGGCTTTTTGAGCGGTTTTCATAGCTTTCTTGGCCTCTTCGTAAGCGGGATCGGTTTTGTCGATGCCTACAGGTTTGCCTTCCTCTTCGGGGTAGAAGCGGAGGTTTTCGAGGAGCAGGACTTCGCCTGCTTCAAGCCGGGCGGCCTGTTGTGCTGCTTTGGCGCAGTCGGGTGCGAAAGCGACCTTTCTGCCGAGAGCTTGCTCAAGAGCAGGAACGATTTGTTTAAGACTCAGTTTGTCAGAGGGTTTGCCTTTGGGTTTGCCCATGTGCGACATTAGAATAAGCGCGCCTCCATCGTCAAGTATTTTCCGCAGTGTCGGGAGTGCGCCACGGATACGTGTATCGTCGGTGATGTGTCCGTTGTCGTCAAGAGGGACATTAAAGTCAACTCTTACGATGGCTTTTTTGCCGTTAAAATTGTAATTGCTGATAGTCATAATTGTGATTGTTTGATAATAACGCGGCAAAGGTACAAGTATTTTACTGACAAAGCAACAATTCCCGTTTTTTTTGTATTTTTATCGCATAAGCATCCTTATGAAAAGTATGACATTTCTCACCAAAACGCATATAAAACCCACAGATTTGGTTGAAACTTTTATTTAAGAAGGTTTTGGAGTGCAAGGCGTGTCGCGTTGGCGACTTTGTCGTTGCAAGACGGACTATCAGGGTTTTGCAACAGTTCGGCGCAGATGAATGAGCCACCGTGCTGCCGGCTGAACTGTTCAAGGAGTTGCTGCACATTAGCATAATTGGCTTTTTTGCCGGGGAAGTCACCGGCAGTGGACGAACCGCTGCGCAGCCCTTCGAGCATACACATGGCGCATACAGCACCACAGACGTTACGCGTCCCTCCAATGCCACCGCCAAACGATGCTGAGAGGCGCAACGCTTGTTCCTGCGGGATGCCGTAAAGGTCGGCGCAAGCCGCAAAAACGGCCTGGGAGCAATTAAAACCCTCCCGATGCAGCGAACGGGCTTGCTGTATGCGCTGGTCTATGTCCTGAGAAGTCAGCATAATGGTATCCTGTTGAAAATTATGTTTGATTATCCGATTAACTATGTGCCGACAAAAGTAATGATTAGTTTTGATAAGACAAAAGATGAAAAAAAGAACATTCATTATGACATTTCTTTTTTTTGTGTAATTAACAGTTTGTTATTACTTTTGCCACGTTGTTAGTTTTGATATAAACTATACTGATATGATCGCATTAGATATTTTTTTAGCGATAGTCATTTTTGCATTGCCGGGACTGTTTTGCTGGTTAGTGGAATGGCTGATACACAGGAAAGACACGGGTCACCACTACACAGCAGGCTGTTTCCCGTACTTGTTTGTGATTATTTGCTGTATCTCTTTTTTTGCAGGAAGGGGGATACTGCACAGACTGAACAAGATAGACACATTAGGCAGTGTGCGTGAGGTGCCGCTTGTGCAAGAGCCATGGAAGATGCGACTGATGAACTGGGATATGCACCACGCCGTATTAAATTTTGACGGCAGTTGCTATGTGGATAATGTAACCCACATAGAGGATATAAACGACAGCGTATTGCTGTTCCGTTGCACAGAAGAAGTCTGGGAAGAGACGGAGCCTGCGGCAGAGGAGGATTCGACGGAGAGCGAAGCGGTAACGGAAACAAATACCCGAATCGGAGGTATCATTGCAGGGCGGGGACAGATAATATACGATGACAGTATAACGGCACTTTCATCCGGTAAGATGACCGATGTGGAGCATTATTATGACGAGCGTTATCATATGCTAACTTCTGACTGGTTAGGGCTGATATTGATTATCGGTATGGTGATGGGCATAATGTCGTGCATCTTATTGTACTGGCTTGCAAACGGCAAGAAGAAGAGTGTGGAATAGCATGAGAAAGATGCTGATAATAATGATGTTGTCGGTATGTGCTGCCGGACAAGGCGTATGCGGAGAGCCGATGGGTGCGGCGGAACCTGAAAGAGGCCAATCCGTACACTATTGGGATGGCCGGCGGAATGAGATAAGAATCGGCTGGGCGGACTTTTTCTTTGAGAGTGCGATGCAGTATGAGTTCACCAAAATAGGCAAGACGAATGCCCGGACAGACTATCTGACAGGTCATTTTTTTGGTGAGTATCAGTATCATTGGCTCAGTTGGTTGTCATCGGGTATGCAGGTGGACTTTTTTCAGGCGGGATGGCACGACCGAAGGGAATTAGCCACGGATGCGAAGGCGGCAGGACATAATTACTACAACTTGTCGTTGTTGCCAACTGTCAGATTCACGTGGTTCAGGTCGGAGTATGTGGATTTGTATTCATCGGTAATGGCAGGATTATGTGTGAACAGCGGTACGGAGCGGGATGAGATGACAGGTGAGAGGACGTTGTGCTATCCTGCATTCGGTCTGACGATGGCAGGTTGTGAAGTGGGCAAGAACGGCTGGTACGGGTCGGTAGAATGGGGAGGCTTGAATGCGTTGAGGGATATTTATACGATAGTGATGGCTTCGTCAAGGATAGTGTCAGTGAGCGTAGGGTACAAGTTTGACACAAAGAAAAACAACCACATGATTTCCAAATAGTTTTACTATCTTTATATGCGTTAATGCAAGTTGGACAGTGTGAAAACAGGGTGTGGGTAGCAGAATCACATAATAACCACATACTAATCACATACTGTACATCCGATGTATAAACGGCTTACATGGCGGGAAAGAAGGAGAAGGCAAGGTTACTGTAAAAGCGATATAAGAGCCTAAAAAAGCAGGGAGAAGATAATGAAAGACAAGAGTGTATGTTTGTTAATAATAGCGGTTATGATATTGAGCGGTTGTTATCATGACAACAGTGAGTTCGGCGTGGATTTTTCGGCACTGCCTACTCACGGTTTGGCTTTTGTTCCTTATAAGGAAAGAGATTACGAATTTGGCGCGATAGGAAAGATCGGTGTACCAACAAGTGTTACAGAGGTTAGAGACACAGCGGGCAGAAATGTCCGTATGGCATCGTCGATAGACGGTATCGGTCTGGCACGCGGTTTGACTGAAGGGTTGAATGCCACTACAATCCATCAGGTAAGCGGGACGTACCTGTCGGACGACGGCGAAGGCAACAAGATACCTTTGAGCGGTGCTGTGTATTATCCCAAACGGGGCAGAATCAAGGGTATCATTGTATCGTGTCACTATACGGTATGCGCTGATTACGAGGTGCCGTCACAGACGTGCTTTATTGATGCTTGGATAGCGACGAAGGGCTATGTGCTGATTATGCCGGACTATATGGGTTACGGGTCATCATCGGAGTATGTACACCCGTATTTTCAAGGAGAAATGACCGGCAGGCACGTGACAGATATGATATTGGCAGTGAGGTCGTTCTTGGCAGACAGGAAGATACAGGTTGAGTCACCGGAAATAATACTGACGGGGTATAGCCAGGGCGCTCATGCGGTAATGCACACACTCAGGATGATAGAAGACAAGGAGACTTACAAAGAGTACACAGACGCACAGATACGGATCAAGAAATGTATGACAGGCGGGGGGATGTATTCTGTGTCAGACTTTTATGAAAAGTGTTGCGAGGAGAACTATGTCCCTATTCCTTGTGCGGTACCGATGTTGGTATTGGGCATGAATGTCGGGAGAAAGAACGCTTTTGATCCGGAGTATTTTTTCACGGATTTGACCTTGAACAACTATGAGGAGTGGATACTGTCGAAGCGTTATTCGTTGGATCAGATAAACGAGATGATAGGCACAGGCCATTTGAGCACAGTACTGAAAAACAAGGCTTTTAGTGGTTTAAGTGATGAGTCGAAGGCTTTCAACGCTGAATTGCGGCGACATGATGTGCCGTCGGATTTTGCCCCTGAAGCGCCTTTGTGGATTTTTCATTCGCGCAATGACGATGTGGTGGATTTTTCGCAGGCTGAGTTGTTACGCGAACATCTGGAACAGTCTGGTGTGGAGGCTGAATACGATTTCGGAGATTATGGGGTACATGGGCTGGGTTATGTGCGTTTTTTGATGAAGGTATATTCGAAGTTATAAGAGCGAAATAAGGTTAATGTTTGTGTGAGTTGTATTTATTCATTACTTTTGTCGGCGAAAAAGAATCAGTTATGTCAGAAAAGGCAGTTGAAATATGTCATTTGAACAAGTCCTATTCGGGTCAGCAGGTGCTTCACGATATCAATCTGTCGTTAAGTAATGGCGAGTCGTTGGGTTTGTTAGGTCCTAACGGTGCCGGCAAATCGACACTAATGAAGATACTGATAGGCATATTGCGTGCCGACAAGGGCAGAGACGGCGTGGAAGCAACGGTGCGTTGTCCGGTGAGGGTAGGATACCTGAGCGAACAGAATCCGTTGTATCAAGAGATGTATGTGCGCGAGTATCTGCTTTTTATGGCGCGTTTCACCCACAGCGAAGACGAGGTGGACACACTGATTGACCGTGTGGGTCTGCGTCCCGAAGCCCACAAGCATATACGCGAACTGAGCAAGGGCTACAAGCAGCGTGTTGGTTTGGCGGCCGCCTTGACAGGCAATCCCCAACTGCTCATTCTGGACGAGCCGACCACCGGACTGGACCCCAACCAGCTGGAGGACATAAGGCGGGTGGTCAGAGAGACGCGCCAACAATGCCCTGTCATACTATCAACACACATATTGCAGGAAGTGAAGGAGATGTGTACGCGGGTGGTGATACTTGACCACGGACATATACGTGCTGACAGACCCATAGAAGAGATACAGGATTTGGAACAACTGTTCCGCGATGTTACCCAATAGAGAATATGGAGAACGAAAGAGATTTTGACATACGCAACCAGATGACCGAGAAGGAGCAGGACAACGCCCTGCGTCCGCTGCGGTTCAAGGACTTTGCGGGACAGGCGAAGATAGTGAGCAACCTCAAAATATTCGTGGAGGCGGCCCGTATGCGCCGCGAGAGCCTCGACCATGTGCTGCTGTTCGGTCCTCCGGGACTGGGAAAGACCACCCTAAGCAACATCATAGCCAATGAACTGGGTGTGGGCTTCAAGGTGACGAGCGGACCGGTGTTGGACAAGCCGGGCGACTTGGCGGGACTGCTCACCTCGCTCGAACCGAACGACGTGCTGTTTATTGACGAGATTCACCGTCTGAGTCCCGTGGTGGAGGAGTACCTCTACTCGGCGATGGAGGACTACCGCATCGACATAATGATTGACAAGGGTCCGTCTGCACGAACCATCCAGATTGACCTCAACCGTTTCACACTGATAGGAGCGACGACGCGCAGCGGTCTGCTTACCTCGCCTCTGCGCGCGCGGTTCGGCATCAACTGCCATCTGGAGTATTACGATGCGGACATCCTGGCGGGCATTGTGGAACGCTCCGCCGGTCTGCTCGGCATAGCCATCCACAGCGAAGCGGCAGGCGAGATAGCGCGCCGCAGCCGCGGCACGCCGCGTATAGCCAACGCGCTGCTGCGCCGCGTGAGAGACTTCGCGCAGGTGAAAGGCGACGGCAGGATAGACCTCGAAATAGCGAAATATGCCCTTGAGGCACTGAATATAGACACGTTCGGACTGGACGAGATAGACAACAAACTGCTGTGTACCATTATTGACAAGTTCCGCGGCGGCCCCGTCGGGCTGAACACCATCGCCACCGCCATGGGCGAGGACCCCGGCACGATAGAGGATGTGTATGAGCCTTACCTTATCAAGGAGGGATTCATCAAGCGCACCCCACGCGGCCGCGAAGCAACAGAACTGGCGTACCGGCATCTCGGCAAGACACCCGTCCTGATGCAGTCTGACGGTCCGACACTGTTCTGACACCCCTTATGAAAAAAGCGTTTCCGGTTATCCTTCTGTGTCTCATATCCCTTTCTTTCACCGGCTACGCGCAGGGAGAGGAGGCACGTCCCGTCATTCAGACCATTCTTCCCGACGGTACCGCCGTGGTGTACGACGCGTGGAGCGATGCGCTCAAGTATGCCAACAAGCAGGAGCAGTGCACTATCAGGCTGCTTGATAACGTGAATGTCGGAGAACTCTCCGCTATACAGTACGTTCATAACCGTCTGGTACTGGACTTGAACGGTTTCACCCTCTCTGCCGTTGGTACTGACAGATACTACCGTTTCCTTGCCACGCGCAATGAGGAGAGTTCCCTGACCGTCACGGACGGACGGATACTAATGATTTCTTCTGTCAGTCCAGACCTACAGGCCTTCTATGCGCCCAAAGGGACAGTCTGTCTGCGGAATGCACAAATAGACTGCTTCAATCATGATGGAGCCTCCGCTTCGGACAGGCGTACCGCCTCTGCGGTGTCAGCAGGAGTGAATGTGGCGGTGGAGATGGAGGATGTGCAGGTTCATACGGTGGCTGCAGGTGGAGCATACTGTGTGCAGACGGGCGGCGGTCTGACCGTTCGCGGTGGAAGCATTGAGGCGGAGACTACTATAGGCTCGACGGCATACGGCATCTATATCAAAGCCGCCGCATCCGATACCGCCAGGTGCTACGCGGGGTCTCTGGACATAGCGGGTACGGACATCCGTGTCCGTTCGGCGCGGGATACGGGCTACGGCATCGTTCTCGGTGCGGCTGCGGACAGCATATCAGGGAGTGCTTTTGCCGCATCTGCTGTCATTGACGGGGTGACGGTTTCCGTCTCGGTACATGGAAAGACGGCTGCGGCACTACTTGTACGGGGGGCGGAAGCTGTCCGTGACGGAGTCCACTATGCTGCGGCTGCGGAGGTTGTTGTCAAAGGCGGGACGTATGAGGTGGAGGCTGAGGGCAATGCGTATGCCCTCAATTCCTCGGTCAGCGGTCTGACGAGACAGACGGAGGATGCTTATCCTGTTATCACCCTGCGCGACGCAAGCTTTGCCGCAAAAGCGCATTCCGTGGCGCGGGCGTTGGCGCTGGCCGCCCGTACCGATGCTGAGCGTTGCTCGTTCACCGCCTCGGCGGACAGCATCAACGCCCACGCCGCCTATCTGAACAACGGCACGTTCCGTGCGGACAGCTCGCAGTTTGACGCGCAGGCGGACGAAAGGACACTTGCTTTATGGATTATCAACGTGCGGACGCAGGTCCGGAACAGCACGGTGGAAGCCGTAGCGCGAAGCAGCACGGCCTACGGGTTCTTCGTGACCGCCCAGATCAATGACCAAGGTCTTGTTTCGCAGTCTTCGCTGCTGTCGGAGGACAACAGGGTGACCGCCACGGTGCAGAATGGCGAACACGCGTATGGATTCTATCTGACGGGAACCAGGAAGACAATAGGCGACCGCACGTATGTGTCCTGTGCGGAAGCGATTATTGATGGAGGAAGTTACCTGTCGGCGGCTTCCGACAAGTCGTATTGCGTCTTTCAGACGGCTGCGGTAACGGGCAGCGACTCGACCGCCGCCGCCCGCTGCCGGATCAACGGCGGCGAGTTCCAATCGGTGGGTTATCAGGCCGACGACTCGTTAGTTGCACTGGTCAACACCAAAGCCCTGCCGGGAGACCTTGTGATTTACGGCGGCTTCTTCAGCGACAATACGAACCTGCATCCGTACCTGGCTCCCGGCAAGTACCTTGTCTATACAGAGCAGGTGGATGCATCGCTCTCGCCGCTGCCGTATATGGTGATTGACGGTGCGGACGAGCGGTGGGGCGCGTGCCGCATCGGACAGACGGTGTTCAGGACACTGGAGGAGGCACTGGCGTATGCCGGCGAGCAGCCGCAGCAGACGCATACTATCGTGATGCAGACGGACTATACCCTGCCCTCAGGCGATTATCTCATCCCCGGACGGACCGTACTGCTCGTTCCCGCCAATATCGACCAGAATCCGGGGTATGGCATCAACGGTTCGGTTATCAGCGAGAGGAGGATAGACACCTATCCGTACCTGCGTCTGACGCTGGACGAAGGCGTGCGGCTGCGTTGCGAGGGAAGCATAGAGACCGGCGGCCGGCAGAGCGCGGTCATGTCGCCACGGGGGAGTGTCTGTACCACATACGGCGTGCTGGATATCAGGCGTGGGGCGAAAGTGGAGATTGCCCCGAAAGGGTCGCTGGTCAGCTGGGGCTTCGTCACGGGCGGAGGCGAGATAGAGGTGATGGATGGTGGTATCACTTACGAGAATTTCCAGATAGGCGACTGTAAGGGCGGAAGCATCGTGGCCGAACTGTACAAAAAGCAGGAACAGATTTTCCCTTTCAACCAGTACTTCATTCAGAACATCGAAACCGCAACTACCTACCACAGCGGCTCAAGAGCTGTCGGGCGGACGTGTCTTTCCTTTTCGGGAGGCAATATCCTGTCGTTCAATATCGGTCTGGTCGGGCGGTCGGACGACCTGTTTGTTTTTCATCCGAGTGACCGGTCGAAAGTGGCTCGGTCGTATGACGCGGAAACGGACAGGATGACATGGAGCCTGTACGACGCTTCTGTCGGCAGCATCTTTATGGATTTTGGCGAAGCGCAGTTTCACTCCGCCGATTATGTGATGCCCGTACCAAACAACTATACGGTTGTTGTGGCAGGCGACACGGTGGATATCAGCCATAAGGTCTTCTTCGCGCCGGACGCGCAGCTTCGCGTACTGCCTTCCGCAACATTACTCATCCGACCATCTGCCGCTTTGTATCTCTATGCGGCGGAGGACTGGAGGGCTTACGATTCCAAGCTATTCTCCTATTCGCTTTATTCGCCGTCATGGGACAGCAACCCCCGCATTGGTGCGGAGTTGTCCGACGCACGGATGTATGTCGGCGGCAGGGTCGTGGTGCAGGGCTGCCTGCACACCACGCCGCATCTTGCCACCGTCTATTCCGATGACGGCGCGCAGGGGGTTGTCGCCTTTGAGGCGGACGCGCTGCCGTCATCCGTCGTGTATCAGTTGGCAGGTGACGCGGAGTACTACGAGAAGAAAGCGGTACGTACACAGCCTGTCAGCCTGACCAATGCCGACGGCAGTTTTGTTTCTACGGCTGACTCGCAGTCAGGTACAGAGTGGCAGTACATAGAAGGCCGGTGGCAGCAACTGAAGACCGTTATCGGACAGGTAGAAAATGATTCAGACACAGAGAAACATTCCTCCACAAAGTGCAAAAAGATAATCATCAATGGTCATCTGTATATCATCCACGGGGAGAATGTCTTCACCCCCCTTGGCGGACAGACCACCATGCCGCCTTTGGCTTTTTGATATATGCTGAATCTTACCTCCCCTTCCCTCGCTTCCCGGCGTTGATTTCTGTAAGATCTCCGGCTTTCAGATTAGTAAAGTTTTTATTGTTAATAAACGAGTACGCACAGACAGTCACTTGTTTCTATCCGTGCAACGTATCATTCATACCTCTGCCGATTGGAGTGCAGGCGTTCGGGACTTTCCCAGTGGATGACGAAATTGTGCGTTTCGTAACGCAGTTCAATCTTTCCGCCGTTGTCCATAAACAATTCCATGGAAGTTTCTTTCGGATGCCCGGTAGCCTCGCTGTTCATATAATACTCATTGACGGAATCAATACTGTCCTCATCCGCATAACGCTGGTAATCGACCCAGAAATTTTTTCTTCCTGAAGAAAAAGTCTTCATCAAATCCGTATATTCATCCTCTGTTATGGTTCCGTTTATGTAATCCTCCTCCGCTTTTTTCCGTTGCTCGTCTATAAGGGAACCTTCGTGATACGAATAATACACGATGTCATTCTGCAGGTCGGAATTGCCAGTGTTCGTCACCGAGAGAGACCCAGTCCACATTTCGATTCCCGAGAAAGTGGTCTGTGCCGTATAGTGCGACCATTTCCCATAGAGGTCGCTTGCGCTTTTGCGTGATTTGCTTCGGTGCAATGCAACCACGTACCTGACCGTGTCCGTACCGTAAGTTCCGTAATAGAGCATTTCCGCCGCCTCATAGGAAAATTCCGAAAGCGTAAAATCGCGAGAGAAGACATATTCATTCGAATGCTCCGATTCAAGCCCAAAGACATAGCGCTGCGTTTGCAGATACTGCATTGCCGCTTCATGGG
>JAIKXR010000011.1 GCA_024683975.1 Paludibacteraceae bacterium | reverse complement strand
AACCTACCTCTCCACACATATCTTCATGCTTCACACCGTATATCTTCCAACCTCATACAATATACCATCACCATATCATCACCCGACTCCCGGCATTTCTATTCCATCTTTCTCCCGGGTTTTCCGCTATCTACACTATGTTATTATTATGTGATTAGTATGTGGTTAGTATGTTATTAGTATGTTATTACCGTATTTGCTCCGAAAAAAAATGAGTTCAACATTCATCCGAATGTCAAACACTAATCAAAAATATAGGTTTAATCTTTACACAGCATGGTCACAATAGTGGCAGCGCAACACACCGTCCTTGTCCTTATAGAACTTCCTCTCAACCGGTTCAGTTGCTGTTATGCACCTGTCGTTAGAACATATCATATCATATCTTCCAACGTCCGGTGTCTCACCTTTTCTCTCCTCCTCCTTCCATTGCAACAACGTGTATATGAGTGCCATACGCACAAACTTACCGTTCTCCACCTGACGAAAATATGCAGCTCTCCTATCCTTGTCCACACCGGTCGTTATCTCGTTCACGCGAGGCAACGGATGCAACACTATCATACTCTCCTTTCCCAAACGCATCCTCTCCTCATCCAATATAAACGAATCTTTCAGCCTTTCATATTCAGACAAGTCCGCAAACCTCTCCTGTTGCACACGGGTCATATACAGCACATCCAGCATCGGCATCGCCTCCTCCAAGGTGTTCACTTCCACAAAGTCAGGCTTGCCGTCCACGTACAACTCATGCTTCATATAGTCCGGAAGTCGCAACTCCGGTGGGGATATAAGCACGAACCGCGTTCCATCATATCTGTTCATCGCCTTTATCAGCGAATGAACAGTGCGGCCGTACTTCAAATCGCCGCACAAACCGATAGTCAGATGGTCAAAATGTCCCAATTCGCGACGGATAGTCAGCAGGTCTGTCAGCGTCTGGGTCGGATGACTGTGACCGCCGTCGCCAGCATTGATTATTGGTATCCTGCTGAATTCAGATGCCACTCGCGGCGCACCTTCCTTGTAGTGACGCATTGCTATGATGTCAGCAAAACAACTCACCACGCGCACTGTGTCTGCCACCGTCTCACCTTTGCTTACCGAACTGCTGCGCGCATCAGAAAACCCCAGCACTTGTCCGCCAAGTTCCATCATTGCCGACGTAAAACTGAGTCTCGTCCGCGTACTCGGCTCGTAAAACAATGTCGCTAATTTCTTGCCGTGGCATACCTCGGCATATCTGGCGGGATGACCAATGATGTCTATGGCACGGTTCATCAACTCCTCAACCTCATTTGTCGTAAGGTCGGTCGGATCTATTAAGTGACGCATAATCAAGAATCTATCTAAAATAATTACTTCATCCAACTCTCGTCTTGAGGGTTCTGACGGAACCTTAGCAGCCTGTCCTTGTCTTCGCTCCGTATATATTGCTCTTTTACAGCCACTTCAACCAACCTGTCAAGATTCGACAAACTGTGATTTACCACATCTTTCGCTTGCAGTCTGTCTGCCGCTTTCTGCATATTGTAGGTGAATATGCTTACTATTCCCAACACATCTGCACCTGCCTCACGTAGCACATCTACCACTTCCAAACAACTGCCTGCCGTCGAAATCAAATCTTCCACCACAACCGTCTTCTGACCTCTTTCCAATTTGCCTTCTATCTGGTTGCCGCGTCCGTGGTCTTTCGCACCCGAACGCACATAACCCATAGGAAGACCTAATTTGGTCGCTGTTATGGCTGCATGAGCTATACCGGCGGTAGAAGTCCCCATCAGTATCTCTGCCTCAGGAAAATATGTTCGTGTCAGTTCTGCAAGACCGTTCTCCACATCTTCTCTTACTGACACATCGCTCAATGTCAGACGGTTGTCGCAATAGATAGGACTCTTTATCCCGCTCGCCCATGTGAATGGCTCATCGGGACGTAAAAAAACCGCCTTAATCGAAAGCAGGTCATGAGCAATCTGTTCTTCAAGACTCATATTCATTGAATTTTATGATTTTTCAATTGGTTCGCCCCTGTCGTGGTTATTCGGGTACGCAAACATCCCCGCCTGCGGTTAATTCCCCGTAAAAACCTCGCAAAGATAGCGTTTTTCTGTTTATGCAAAAAATTTTGATGGACTTCCGTCAAACTCTTGACAGCATCTCTCGTAAGCTGCCACCGGATCTTCAGCCGCCGTTATCGGACGACCTACTACTATGTAGTCGCTGCCTTTCTCACGTGCCTGTGCAGGGGTCGTTATGCGTGCCTGATCACCTTTGTCAGAATCTGCAAATCGTATGCCAGGAGTCACGCACACAAACTCTTTGCCGCAAGCCTCCTTCACCATCTCTGCCTCCAACGGAGAACACACAACGCCGTCTAACCCTGCTTCTTTGGCGCATTCGGCATAGTGACGCACACAGTCAGCCACCTCGCCCGGTATCATTATGTCAGCGTTCATTCGCTCTTTTGTGGTTGATGTTAATTGCGTTACCGCTAACAATACAGGTCTTGTACCGTCCGCCCTCGTCAGACCCTCAACTGCCGCACGCATCATATCCTTTGTGCCGGCTGCATGAAGATTTACCATATCCACATCCATACGGGACAATACAGACATCGCCTTCTTTACCGTGTTGGGTATATCGTGAAGTTTCAGGTCCAAAAAAATGCGGTGACCACGATGCTTTATCTCGCGCACTATCTCAGGCCCCTCGGCAAAGAACAACTCCATACCTATCTTCACAAATGGTTTCTCACCGCTGAACTTCTCAAGAAACGCGTATGTCTGCCCCGCAGAAGAAAAATCACACGCAATAATAACATTACTCATATTCTCAATATTTTATATTCACTTGGGACGCAGGTATCTCCGCCTGCGGACAATAACTACGCACAAGCCCCCACAATCTCTCTCAATTCAGCTATACCCAGTTCTCTCATCACCTCTGGCAGTCGTTCTATTATCTCCTTGCAAACCATAGGATTACGCAGATTGGCGGCACCCACTTCCACTGCACTCGCACCTGCCATCATCATCTCTATCACATCCTCTGCCGTTTCAACACCGCCGCAACCTATAATAGGAACCTGCTCATAACCTGCCTGTAGCAATCCTCTCGCCACTTGATTGACCATTCGCAGTGAAATAGGAAAGATGCCCTTGCCGCTATATCCGCCGTATCTGTTGGCTATCACCGGCATGCGACGACGTATATCTATACGCATTCCCAACACCGTGTTAATCAGGCATAGCCCGTCTGCACCTGCATCCGCGCATGCACACGCTATCGGAACTATATCAGTCACATTCGGACTCAGTTTCATATAAACAGGCTTCTTCGTCACAGCCCTCACTGCACGCGTCACCTCCGCTGCAGCCTCTGCAGTTGTGCCAAATGCCATTCCGCCGTTATGCACGTTGGGACAAGAAACATTGACCTCTATCAGACTCACTCGCTCCTCACTGTCAAGCAGCCCGCATACATACCTGTAATCCTCCACCGAAAATCCGCTCACGTTGGCAATTATCACCCCCTTATACAATTCCCGCAGTCTCGGCAACTGATTTTTCAAAACTTCCTCTATACCCGGATTCTGAAGGCCTACGGCGTTAATCATTCCGTAATTGCCACATTCGGCTATCCTTGGCAACGGATTGCCGTAACGTGCCTCACGGGTCGTCCCCTTGAAACTGATAGCTCCCAGACAGTTAAGGTCATACCACCCCGACATCTCCTCGCCAAAACCAAAAGTCCCGCTCGCAGGAATGACAGGGTTAGCCAACTCTACCCCGCTCAATATAACTGACATCATATTCATAATCTTACTTGGCACGCAGGTGACTCGCCTGCGGTTATAAAATTAGTTCTTTAGCCTTAAACACCGGACCATCCTTGCACACTCTCCGCGCACCGGATCTCGTCTCAATCGAGCAGCCCATACACACGCCAAAACCACATCCCATCCTTTCCTCCATACTCATCTCACCATCTGGCCCCAACTGACTCTTCACCGCTCTCAACATCGCCACAGGACCGCAAGCATAGTAATAAGGTGCCTTGACATTGTCTTTATATACAGCCTTAATGGCATCCGTCACAAATCCTTTTTCTCCTTTCGTTCCGTCTGCCGTCGCTACCGTCACTTTACAGCCCAACTCTTTAAACTCTCTCTCATAGAACACCTCTGAAGCGGTATTGAAGCCATGAAAAACACTGACCTTTTTCCCTTTTGCGCGCAAATGTTTGGCAAGCAGGTACAACGGTGGGACACCAACGCCGCCGCCAATCAGCATCACCTCACTACCCGACCGCTCCAGTTCATAACCGTTGCCAAGTGGTACTAACAAGTCCAATTCGTCTCCATACCCAAAAGCCGTCAACTCTCTTGTGCCGCCACCTACCACCTTGTATATGAGTGTCAGCATCGTCCGACCGTCTTTGCTCTCTGCATCGCAAATCGAAATGGGACGACGCAGAAAAAACGAAGGAAGTTGTATCTCAACGAATTGACCGGCTCTCACTTCCACCTGCTCACCTGTCAGCCTCATCCGCCATATCTGCCCCGTCAGCGGCTCATTACTTACTGTTGTAAAAATCATAACGCTGTTTTTGTTACTTTTCCATACACTTCCCACCCGTTGAATGGTGTCGCCTTGCCCTTGCTCACAAACTTCGACGAATCAATCATATATCTCGCGTCCAAATCAACTTCTATCATCTCTTTCGCCTCGCCCAACCGCATTATATCCCGCGGTTTGAGCGACATCATCTCCACTAATCGCTCCAAACTGATTACGCCATTTCTTACCATATATGTGTATAGCAACGGAAAAGCCGTTTCCAAGCCCACTATCCCGAACGCACTCTTTTCTAATCCCCTGTTCTTCTCATCTTCCGCGTGTGGCGCGTGGTCGGTCGCTATCACATCTATCGTACCGTCTTGCACACCGCTTATCAATGCTTCTTTGTCTTTTATGCCGCGAAGAGGGGGATTCATTTTCCACCAACCGTCTTCGCGCAAGTTTTCGTCACATAACAACAAGTAATGAGGAGCCGTTTCACATGTCACAGGCAAACCTTTTTTCTTGGCTTCACGTATCAGTTCTACGCTCTCCTTCGTCGATATATGGCATACGTGAAACCTGCAGCCTGTCTCTTCAACAAGCCTTATATCACGCTCTATCTCCCGCCATTCGCTCTCCGAACTGATACCCCTGTGACCATGTGTACGGGCATAACCACCATCATGAATATATCCGCCGTTAAGCAACTTGTCCACCTCACAATGCGCCACTATTATACTGCCCGCCTCCTTGCACCTTGCCATCGCCTCTCTCATCAGTCCCTCGTCCTGCACACCCCTGCCATCATCTGAAAAACCCGCAACATAAGGAGCAAGTGACGCAAAATCAACTAATTCGCCACACCCTTTCTGACCAACCGTTATTGATGCGTATGGGTGTACCCGTACCGCCGCATCACGCTCTATTATTGCCAATTGCTCACGCAAATGCTCTAACGAATCAGGAACAGGGTTCACATTCGGCATCGTAAACACATCACTGTAACCCGCCGCCAATGCCGCACGACTGCCTGTGTATACACTCTCTTTATAGGAAAAACCCGGCTCACGGAAATGTACATGCATATCCACAAATGCCGGCAAACTGACTATACCGCCTTTATAATCCATTTGGAATACTTTTATATGGCGCAAAAGTACGCCAACATTGATACTTATGCAAACATACTCACAATTTTTGTCAATTATTATATTTATATTATCTTTGCCGCGTTAAAAGAACCAGCCGGATACGCAGGAGTCACGCCTGCGGTAAAAAAACTATCACTATGCTCCCGCTTGCGGAAAGAATGCGTCCCAAGTCTTTGGACGAATACATAGGTCAGAAACACCTTGTCGGGCAGAACGCCGTTCTCAGGCAGATGATTGAGAGTGGCAACCTCTCGTCTTTTATTCTGTGGGGACCTCCCGGTGTCGGCAAAACGACTCTCGCCAAGATTGTGGCACACACGCTCAACCGGCCTTTCTACACTCTCAGTGCAGTCACCTCCGGGGTCAAAGAAGTGCGCGACATAATTGACAAAGCCAAACGCACTGCTGCTCTTAACGCAGGTATGTTTGCCGATGGCGCTTCCCACTCACCCGTCCTCTTCATCGATGAGATTCACCGTTTCTCCAAATCACAGCAGGACAGTCTCTTAGGCGCTGTCGAAGATGGCACCATCACCCTTATCGGTGCCACCACCGAAAACCCATCTTTTGAAGTCATCAACCCACTGCTCTCTCGCTGCCAGGTATATGTCCTGCAGCCGCTTGGAAAGGAGGATCTCTTGGAACTGCTCAACCGTGTCCTCACGCAGGATGACCATATCCGCAGCCTTAACCTCAATATCAAAGAAACCGACAGTATCATTCGATACAGCGGCGGGGACGCACGCAAACTGCTCAACATAATCGAACTGGTCACCAACTCCGGCATTCGCGAAATAGACAACCTCACAGTCACACAACAACTGCAGCAGAACCCGGTCGCATACGACAAAGACGGCGAACTGCACTACGACATCATTTCCGCTTTTATCAAGTCCATCCGTGGCAGTGACCCCGATGCCGCTGTCTATTGGCTGGCGCGTATGGTGGCTGCAGGGGAAGACCCGAAGTTCATTGCACGACGACTTGTCATCTCTGCTTCCGAAGACATCGGACTTGCCAATCCCAACGCTATGCTCGTGGCTAACGCCTGTTTCGACACTCTGCAGAAAATAGGATGGCCGGAAGGACGTATCCCGCTCGCTATGGCAACTGTCTATCTGGCCACATCGCCTAAAAGCAATTCGGCATATCTCGCTATCGATAGCGCATTGGAAAAGGTAAGACAGACAGGCAACCTGCCCGTTCCGCTGCACCTGCGTAATGCTCCTACATCGCTGATGAAAGAACTTGGCTATCACGACGGATATCAGTACGCACACGATTTTCCCAACCATTTTGTCAGGCAACAATATCTGCCTGACGAACTTTCGGGCACACAGTTCTGGCAGCCGCAAGGAAGCAGACAGGAGCAGAAACTCAAAGAATGGATGGACTACCTCTGGCATAAGGACTAACATTAGTCGCTATTTGACAAAACATGTCCAATGTCGCTATGCATTATTACATACACATACCTTTTTGTGTCAGTCGTTGTGGCTACTGCGACTTTTTCTCCACCACCCTGCTCCATCGCCGCCAAGAATATGTTACCGCCCTGATAAGCGAAATACAATTGCGTCAGTCTTCCGCACCATCCACTATCTACTTCGGCGGAGGTACTCCAAGCACTTTGCACCTCACAGATATAAAACGCATTTTAGACACTGTTTCGCCTATTGAGTACCGTCAATCAGCGGAAATAACCCTCGAAGCCAATCCGGGCGACCTCACATCTGACAAACTGCGACAACTGAAACGGATGTGGATTAATCGTCTTAGTATTGGTATTCAGTCCTTTAACAACCGGTTACTACAACTCATCGGCAGACGGCACAATGCTCAAGAAGCCATCAACGCCGTCCATAAGGCACAGGAAGCAGGTTTTGACAACATCAGCATCGACCTTATCTACGGACTGCCTAATCAAGACATTGCTTCGTGGAAGAAGGATATTGACACCGCTCTCAGTCTCAATATTCAACACCTCTCCTGCTATTGTCTCAGTTATGAACAGGGTACAAAAATTACACAGTTGTTAGAGCGGGGCGAACTGCAAGAGCAGGACGAAGAAACGCTCAACTATATGTACGACTATCTGTGTGACACAATGAAAAACAACGGATTCGTACATTACGAGGTTAGCAATTTTGCACTACCCGACCGTTACTCGCGACACAACTCATCTTATTGGACCGATGAGTCGTATATAGGTCTTGGTGCCGGTGCTCATAGTTATGACGCTGAAAAAAGAATAAGAAGCTGGAATGTAAGCGACTTAAACGAATACATATCCTGTATCTGCCGGGGAAGAAGACCAAGCGAAGAGGAAAACATAACCGATGAGCAGCATCGTATGGAGCAGATTATGTTAGGATTGCGCACTTGTCACGGTGTCAGCAAAGGCCTCATTCCCGAGAGTCCGCAACTCGCAGACTACCTGTCTCGCCGTTTTCTACGTGATACCGGCACCCACTACATTGTCACATCCACAGGTCTCCATCTTCTCAACCGAATCATCCAAGACCTCACGTAAATATTCATATACTCACAATTTTAATGAGTATATATCCGTTTACCCTGAAATTTGAACTATTCCAATATATCCTTTTCAGTCATCTCCCTGCGCTTGTGCTCATAATAGTCGTGACGCTTGGGGTTTTCTGGAAACCACCCTTTAAGCACACGCTTCTCCTGATGTAAAACCTCACCTACTCCCCAAATTGCCGAGAAAGCAAAGATCCCCAAGAAAATCGATACGTACACGTTATCTACGAACAGAGAGCCTGCTGCTGACAGTAGTCCGACAATCAGAAACGCCCACCACGACTTAATGCCGAAATAATACTCCGCCTTAATCACTAAAGGGTGAAAAAGTCCGATGCACAAGAACGCGCCTGCGCCCAAAATCAATCCACTGTAATTCATATCAATGACAGAACATAAAACCGAAATAAAGTCTTGGACCGGTAGGCATACATAACTCGTTCTTATGAATAGCCAGCATCCAGTCCAAGCGGAATGTGATATGCACTTTTTTAGTCAGGCAATAGTCGCAACCGACGTATGGGGTCACGTAGAAAAAAGACTGCTTATGAAAAGTGCTGTTAGCGTCTTTAGTCCAGCTGTTCTCGTCACCATCAAGTATATACAACCCTCTCATTGCCCCACCACCAATCACTCCGCCTATGTATGGCCACGCCTTATCCATACGCCAACAGCAATCTGCCAACAAACCGCCACAACCCGTGCGTATATAACTGCCTTTTTGCAAGATGTTGCCACAATCGGACATTCCGCTCGGCAAAGTAGATACAAAGCCTTCAAAACCGGTACGAAAGTGTTTCCATAAATGCACACGGAGCGCACCTCCTATGCCGTATAACGCACCTTGAGGACTCGCTATGCTGCCATCCGGTGCCGTGGGAGCATTCTTGTCCTGACCGAACATATAGCCGGTATGAAACATCATACCGCCGGAAAAACCTTGATAAACATTGTTCTTCTCTATGCCGTCTATCGCCTGTGTATACGCAACACCTGTGGCAAAAAACAGACATACGATTAGTATACGTATTCTCATCCTTTTTCTAAACTTTGCGCAAAAGTATTACGTTTTTGCAAGTCGCACAATAGCAAGTTATGGGTATTATATGCTTCATAAATTTTACACGGCTGGCAAAGGAATATGTATAAGCGTTAGTGAATTTGCGGCGGTTCGGGAAGCTCGTTACCTGCGCAAAAGCGATGACGGATGTCCCGGTCATCGCCGATATATATGAACCTCTCTATTCGTTCAGGCAATGAATAACTGTCAAAATTGAGATATGAGTCATCAATCACCAGAGCGTCAAACTCGTTACCGATATCAAAACAGCCGACCTTGCCAAAAAATTCACCACCCCCTTTGGTTGCCAAATAGAAAGCTTCACTGAGGGAAAGGAAGGGTATTTTGCCTTTTGACTGCGCATAATGCAGTTTGCTGGTCTGAATAGCGTATTGGATGACGCGCAACATCGACATATAATGTCCGCCTGACACGTCAGTTCCGAGTGCAACACGGATACCATTGTCAAGAAAACGGCGGACAGATGCCATACCCGAAGCAAGATTGTTGTTTGACGTGGGACAATGAACGACACAAACGCCGTTCTGTTTCATAAGTTGCATTTCCTCATCATTGGTGTAACAGCAATGCGCCATGAGCGTAGGCGTTTGTCCGAACAGACCATAACGATTGTAAGCATCACCATAACACGTGGCATCGGGTTCCAGTTCGTGTACCCAGTCAATCTCGTGTAGATTTTCACTCAGGTGTGATTGCACGGGCAGACCCGTTTGTTGAGCCAGACTGCCTAATTCAGTGAGCATATCTTCGGAGCAGGAAGGGATGAATCGCGGCGTGATGATTGCGCGTACCCGTCCTTTTCTGCCCAGTTTCGCATCGAGCGCGTTAACCCCGGCGAATGCCTCTGTTTTTGCGCCGCACAGTCCATTCGGCGCATTCCTGTCCATCGCAACAAGTCCTACGTATGCTCCAAGACCGGACTGTTGAAACAAGTCGGCAAGCAACAATGTGGCATCCAAATGAATTGTGGCGAACACTGCTGAACGCATCGTTCCCTGCATCCACAGCTCGTGAACAAAGCGGGTATAAATCTTGCGAGCATAATCAAGATTAGCGAACTTCATTTCCTCAGGAAAAGTGTACCGTTGCAACCACGGCAGAAGTTCCAAGTCCATCGCCAAGCCGATGTTACGATACTGCGGTGCGTGAAGATGAAGGTCATTGAAAGCGGGGATAAGCAGGCGGTCACCAAAATCTGTCACTTGCCCTGCCTGTTCCGGAAGAGTACGGCCTATATATGTTACTTTGCCTTCGTCTGAAACAGAAATATAGCCGTTTTCAATGAACCGAAAAGCGTCAGGAACTGGCGTATCTATCAGATGTGCCTTATAAGTTTTCATTGTCTTTTTCGCATTTGTTCCGGCGCAAAAGTAACACAATAGTTGGTTGTAAAAAATACTGGGTACTAAAATAATTATCGTTAGTACCCATCTTTAGCCGTGGCTATATACTTAACTGCCGTTTAGAGCATTCTGACAAAATCATCGAAGAGGAACATTGTGTCAGTAGGTCCGGATGCAGCTTCCGGGTGAAACTGCACAGAGAAGAATGGTAGTTTTTCATGACGTATTCCTTCGTTGGATCCATCGTTCATATTGACGAAATAAGGCTGCCATCCGTCCTGTATCGTTTCGGTACGCACGGCATAGCCGTGGTTCTGCGAAGTGATGTAGCAGCGGTCGGTACCCGCCATACGAACCGGTTGATTATGACTTCGATGACCGTACTTAAGTTTAAAAACGGTAGCACCGACAGCCTTTCCGAGCAACTGATTACCCATACAGATACCCATAAGCGGCCGGACGTGACAGTTCCTGTCTTGCGCTTTTTGCATTTCTATATTGAGGAAAGAGCGAATATGCTGTACGGCAGCATCACAGGTGTTGGGGTCCCCAGGTCCGTTGGAGAGAAAGAGACCATCAAAATCAAGCGTGTTGAAGTCATAGTCCCACGGCACACGGATTACTTCCACACCGCGCTTGAGCAGGTTGCGCAGGATATTGTGCTTCACACCGCAGTCGAGCAACAGAACGCGCTTCCCTACCCCTTCGTTGTAGCGGATGACCTCTTTGCACGACACACGGTCCACGTAATTGACTCCGCCATACGTGGCAGAGGGAATATCGTTAGGCATATCGTCGAACAGAATCTGCCCCATCATCACGCCCTGTTCGCGCAGACGCTTAGTGAGTGTGCGCGTGTCAATGCCCGTGATGGCAGGCACATGTTCGCGTTTAAGCCAGTCAGAGAGACTCTCGCAAGCGTTCCAATGACTGTAACGGTCACTATAGTCGCTCACAATAAGTGCGGAGGCATAGATATGCTCTCCTTCCATAAAGTCCGCTACGCCGTTGTCTGCAAACGTGAAAGGCGGCACGCCGTAGTTGCCCACAAGCGGGAAGGTCAGCGCCATCATCTGTCCCGCATACGACGGGTCTGTCAGACACTCGGGATAGCCCGTCATAGCGGTATTGAATACGACCTCTCCGGCTACGGGATGCTCATAGCCGAAGCTGAAACCATGGAAACTGGTACCGTCGGAAAGGCGGAGGGTTACTTTTCGCATAAGGGAAGAGGTTGGTTGAGTATTTGTGATTCTTCGGTGTATTCGATGAATGCTTCGTTCACTTTCTTCACGCCTCCTGGTGTCGGGTAGTCGCCGCTGAAATACCAGTCGCCGCTATGATTGGGACACGCCTGATGCAGTCCTTCAAGGGTCTGGAAAACGAGACGGATATCCGTAGTGACGGAAGGGAGACGCAACAGTTCGACCATACGAGCGGAAATCTGCTCCGTGGTGAACGGTTCGTAGATGCGTTTTACGGCATTGTGCATGTCAGTCTTGGGCAGTAGCAACTGTGCGCGGCAGTCGTCGCGAACGTCCTTGATGAGTGCGGTCATACCCTGCTCTTTCAGCAGTGATATGGCGGCACGAAAGGCAATAAACTCGGACATGCGGCTGATGTCGATGCCGTAGTAGTCGGGGTAGCGTATCTGCGGTGCAGAGGAAACGATGACAAGCCGTTTGGGGTTGAGGCGGCTGAGTATGCGTATTATACTCTCTTTCAGAGTTGTACCACGCACTATGCTGTCATCGATGACCACAAGGTTGTCCACTTTCTCGTTGAGGCAACCGTATGTTATATCATAAACGTGTGCAGCAAGGTCGTTGCGGGAATTGCTTTCTGTGATGAATGTACGCAGTTTGATATCTTTCCATGCCACTTTTTCACGTCTTACGTGGTCGCCGAAAATCTGACGCAATTCATCTGGCGAAGGAGCGTGACCGAGAGACAATATAAGTGACATACGCTGCTCGTTCTTGTAGTAGTCAAAACCTTCGGTCATACCGTAGAAAGCGGCTTCGGCTGTGTTGGGGATATAAGAGAAGACCGTATGGTCAAGGTCGCCGTCAATAGCCTGCAGGATAGGTTCGACCAACTGTCTGCCGAGTGCTTTGCGCTCACAGTAGATATCGCGGTCGGAGCCGCGTGAGAAATAGATGCGCTCGAAAGAGCAAGCTTTCTTATCAAGTGCCGGAAGAATCTGCTTAAGACGAAGTCCGCCCGCCTGGTTCATCATTATGGCTTCACCCGGGTTCAATTCATGTATATCGTCCACGCTAAGGTTGAAAGCAGTCTGAATAACGGGACGTTCGCTGGCCAATACCAATACCTCATCGTTGGCGTACCAGAAAGCCGGACGTATGCCATGCGGGTCGCGCATAGAGAAACATTCGCCGCTACCCGTGATGCCGCACACAACGTATCCTCCGTCCCAAACACGGGTGGACTGTTCCAATACGTTGCTGATGTCGATGTTCTCCTCAATGAAGCGAGTGATGCCGGTTCCTTCTAACCCTTGTTGCTTAGCTATATCGTAGAGCCGGTCGCTCTCGCGGTCCAGCCTATGCCCCATCTGCTCGAGCATTACGTAGGTATCAGCATTGAGACGGGGATGTTGTCCGATGGTAGTCAGACACGCGAATACCTCGTCCATATTGGTCATATTGAAATTGCCACACAAGCAGAGGTTACGTGCACGCCAGTTGTTACGACGCAGGAAAGGATGGACAAAACTCATGCCGCTCTTGCCTGTTGTAGAGTAGCGGAGATGCCCCATATAAATCTCTCCTGCGTAAGGGATACAACTCTCGGCGTAGTCGGCATCGGCAAGCTGTTCGTGAGAGAAATGGTCGAAACGCGCATGCACATTGCTGAATATCTCCGTGATAGCCTGACTGCCAAGGGCACGTTCGCGGAAGAGAAACTCTTCGCCCGCCTCCGCCTTCATCTTCAGACAAGCCAGTCCGGCAGCCTCCTGCCCTCGGTTGTGCTGTTTCTCCATCATCAGATA
>JAIKXR010000007.1 GCA_024683975.1 Paludibacteraceae bacterium | reverse complement strand
ATTTTGCACCATGCGGCTAAATCGGATATGTGTACAGCGGTCAATTTGCTGCACCAAGAGAAAGCATAGTTTCCAATGCTTGTGACGCTGTTGGGAATCGTTACGGATGTCAAACTGCTGCAAGAAGAGAAAGCCCAGTCTCCAATGCTTGTGACGCTGTTCGGAATGGTTACGGAGGTCAAACCGGTGCAATAATCGAAAGCATATTTTCCAATGCTTGTGACGCTGTTGGGAATGGTTATTTCGCCTTGTGCCGCTGCTGAACATGCGAGCAATTTGGTTTTAGTTTCATCGCTATACACCAAATAGCCTTCTACAAATCCGTTTATACTTCTTGCGCCCCAAGGTGAGCCTGTTGCGATGCCATTATATACTATATTTGGAACACCATTGAAAGCACACTCTCCGATGCTTGTGACGCTGTTGGGAATGGTTATGAAGGTCAAACTGCTGCAATAAGAAAAAGCATATTGTCCAATGCTTGTGACGCTGTTGGGAATGGTTACGGAGGTCAAACTGCGGCAGTATTGGAAAGCATAGTCTCCAATGCTTGTGACGCTGTTGGGAATGGTTACGGAGGTCAAACTGCTGCAACCACGGAAATCATAGTTTCCAATACTTGTGACACCGTCTTCGATGATGACAGTTGTAATGGATCTGCTATAGGAATACCACGGTGCGTTGGATGAGTAGGTATAATTCGTCATTGCTCCGGTGCCGGAGATGGTGAGGATGCCAGATTCGGTGTCAAGGGTCCATGTGAGGTTGTCGCCACAGGTGCCGCTGTAGGTTTCGGCGAACATCAGTCCCGAACTTGCCATCAAGGCAATCAAAAGGGTAAGTAATTGTTGTTTCATATTGTGTTATGTATTAAAAGTTACTGATTTGTTATCATATCGCCAGCGGTGTTGCTGTTTTACGTCGGCAGGGGACGGAATTATGGTTTCAATATATGTTTGCTGTCCACGTTTTCCAACACGGTCATCTGCTGGATGGCTATTTGGTTGAGTTTATGCAGGCGTTCCTGCTGGGGCATACCTTCGTTGATGAAAACCGCGTTGAGGTTCTCCATATTGCTCAAGCAAATCAGTTGGTTGATTGTTGCGTAGTCGCGGATATTGCCTTTGTCGTCAGGATGGGTGTCGCGCCATTCCTTGGCTGTCATTCCGAACAGAGCCACATTGAGCACGTCCGCTTCGTTGGCATAGATAAGTGAGCGATGGTAGGGGTCAATCTCCTGCGGGACAAGATGCTCTTTGATAGCGTCCGTATGAATATGGTAGTTGATTTTCGCTAACTCGCGTTTAGCCGACCAACCAAGAGCCTTCTGCTCCTGTTCCTTCAGGCGCTGAAACTCTTCAATCAAATAGAGTTTAAACGGAACACTTATTGCCGATCCGAACTCAAAAGCGATGTCTTTGTGCGCGTAAGTACCACCATAACGCCCTTTGCGAACAATAAAGCCAATGGCATTTGTCTTTTCAACCCACTCAGAAACACTCAACACAAAACTGGGTAAACCCGCTTGTTTTCTAAAGTGGTCAAATTCGACCACTTTAAACTCCGAATTATGGATAGATTCCCACGTACCTAAGAACTCAATAGTATAACGCGCACGCATCCAATTCTTTATAATGTCTGCTGCTCGAGAACTGTCGTTCTTAGCACCTGCCATATCGGTCAAAGAGATGTAATCTCTCTCAGCATCTGATATAACAGTAATCGGAGTGTTTTGAACGATGATTGTATTAGCCATGTGCTGTTATCTTTCTTAAAAACGTCAATAAACGCCTTTATAATTATGTCACCGCTTTGTTACGCTGCCGGTATCAGTGCTCCTATTTTTAACGTCAGGGAGAGGACGGTATGTATCACGGCGGCAAAAGTACAGAACAAATGGGAGATATGCAAGAGAGAGGTAATTTTGGCGTGTTATAGATGTTTATTGAATATTATCGTCCGACAGGATATGCTGCAACTCCCGTTCCAGTTGTTCGCGGTCAGGCAGATACAACATATACCGACTGACGAACAACTGATTGGAAAAAGATGTCCTCCGGTTTGGTAATTGTCTGCCCCTCCTTGGCTAACCGCAGCACTCCTTCTTTGTCCTTGCTTAATGCAAGCCGTTGGAAGAGAAGGCTTTTCTTCTGTCTTTTGAGTTCGCTTACGCTCCAATGCTCCTGCTCGCATTGATGCAGATAGAAACTGATTTCAAGCGGGTCCTCCAACTTCAGAATCTCAAAATAATGACTCCAACTCAATAAGTGAGACGGTGTCTCACCTTTTTGACCGAATAAGTGAGACAGCCTCTCATCTTTTGCGAAAGTATAGTAGAACTTCCTCATATAGAGAATGTTGCTCTTGCTATAGCCTTTCCCCAAGCGTATTGTCAAGTCTCTTGACAAACGGTTGATAAGATCGTCTCCATATTTGGCACGGGCATTGCCCTGTTGCTCAAACTCAATAATATACCGACCAATCTCCCAGTTCGTGTCAATCAACACGGTATTAACAGCGGTTGCCAATTTCCGATGAGCCGACTCAACAATCCGGCTGATGTTCTCAATCAGGGCAAGATAGTTTTTGTCGTTAGCCAACTGCTCTTCAGTGCATATAATGGAATCGCCTTTCTTCGGCATATTTCTCTTTCTTTGATTTTATAAGTCGTCACGGATTTACCCGTGAAGAACCATTTGGGCGGCAAAGATATGAAAGAAAAATGACGTAGGCAAAGAAAAAGGTATTTTTTCTTTCGTTATTAGGCACTTAGGGGTGTCAGGCAAG
>JAIKXR010000136.1 GCA_024683975.1 Paludibacteraceae bacterium | reverse complement strand
GGTGTTTGATGACAAACAGGTACGCATTGGGTGGGATAGTGAAGACGGAAAATACTATTTCTCCGTAACGGATGTCATACGCGTACTGACTGATCAGCCGGATGCACGTGGTGCAAGCACTTATTGGGCGGTACTCAAGAAACGCCTTAAACAGGAAGGGGCGGATCAACTGCTTACAAATTGTAAGCAATTGAAATTACCCGCTTCTGACGGCAAAAACCGAAGCACAGATGTGGCTGATACAGAGCAGATTCTGCGCATTATTCAGTCTGTCCCGTCCAAAAAGGCGGAGCCGTTCAAGCAGTGGCTGGCATACGTGGGCAGTATGCGCATTGACCAGTTCCAAGACCCAGAATTATCCATAGAACAGGCGGTCAGGGACTACCGTCGTCTGGGGTATTCGGAGAATTGGATAAACCGGCGCATAAAATCCATTGAGACCTGGAAAGAACTGACCGACGAATGGAAGCGGGGCGGTATGCAGGAGGGACGTGATTTCGCACTCTTGACAGATATTATCACCAAGGCGTGGAGCGGGAAGACGACTCGCGAGTACAAGGACTACAAAGGTCTGAGGAAGGAGAGTCTGCGAGACAATATGACGAATCTGGAGTTGGCACTCAACACGCTTGCAGAGGCGGCAACGACCGAGTTCTCCAAGCAGTACAACCCCAAGGGATTGGCGGAAAACAAACGTGTGGCAAACAAAGGGGGTGAGGCGGCGCGTGTAGCTCGTGAGAACATTGAGCAGGGGCTTGGACGCAGTATCATCTCTTCCGAACGCGCTTCCGATTATATCCGTCCGATAGAAGACGCGGAAAGCAAGGAGTTACCGTTGGAAGACGGTAATAAGGAAGACAAGTAACGGTTATAACACCATACCGTCCCCTCTCCAGACGTTAAACCGAAGAGCGTTGAGGCTGGCAACGTAAAAAAGCAGTTACAGCAAAGGCGTTTATTGACGTTGTTTGCGACAGGCAGAATGCTCATCAATCGCCTAATAACGACAGAAAAATGACATAGCGTATTGCGTATGTCGTTTTTTCTTTTGTACCTTTGCCGCCGTTAATCATCCCGCATTGGAATTCCGTGCAGATTTAACAAATCACTAACCGACAGGAGGAAACAATATGAGTACAGTTGCTATGCAAGGAGTCTTTGACCAGATACTTGCCACATTTGACCTCACAGCCGCCAATAAACGTTGGCTTGCCGCGCATCTTGTCGAATATGCAGACAAGGAGGAGCGAATAGAGCCTTACACGTTGGCTGAAATTGATACCATGCTGGCGGAGTCGGAAGCCGATTTTGCTGCGGGCAGGTACAAGACTAATGACCAGGTCTTTCATCATATTTGAGGTATGAAGGTGCTTTGGTCAAATCGTGCGGAAAGGGGGCTGCGCGAAGTTGAAGAATATATTCTCAACGAGTTTGGTGAAGACACCCGCTCAAAGTTTATGTCCGAGGTGGAACATATCTCCTATTTGTTGGAGACTTCCCCCGAGATAGGCAATCTTGATTCATTATTCGCACGACATCAGATTGCATACAGGAGTATTGTTATTCATCGTTTAAGCAAGTTAGTCTATTACATAAAGGGCGATAGCATCCATATTGCTGCTTTCTGGGACACTCGCCGCGAACCGAAAAAACAAGCCGGCAAATTGAAGTAACCAATATCTGATACCTTCCCTTCCCGTCCCCTCTCCATGACGTTAAACTGGGAGCGTTGAGGCTGGCAGCGTAAAAAAGCGGGAACATAACTGTTTGTTTCATCTCAAAAAAGCAGTATTTTTGCAACGTTAGCAAAATATGAGCACGTATAAAACACAATGACAACTTTATCACAGAGCGAAAAAAAAGCGATAATGGCGGATATGAAGTCTTTCGATGAGCCTATGCCGGCTGTCGGCATCTTCTGGTATGACACCGAGGAACACGACTTCTTTGGCGTGTATAAGAAAGAACTGACACCGAAGATGGTGGAAGAAGCGGCTGATAAAGGATTGCCTTATATAAATTATCA
>JAIKXR010000133.1 GCA_024683975.1 Paludibacteraceae bacterium | reverse complement strand
TGACTCATACACGGTCTCGTCGTTCTTCTTGATGGCGTGACGGACGCTGAGGAGAATCTCTGCAAGAGTGCTGCTCTTGAAATCCTTGGTTGATACTTTGGCTACATAGCCACTGACTTGAAACTGATTCATTAATTTTGTTGCCATAACTGTAAATTTTTAAAGGGTTTGTTATTTTACTTAATTCTGATGCTATAGGATGGCACAGGTAAGTGGTGACCATGGATTTGTGGCATTTTACTCGTTTTTTCACGTGAAGTCCTGCAGGGATAGTGAAAAAAAGGAAGAAAATCCCACCAATCATTGGACATGCCGGAGCACCTGCCACGGAAGGATTACATCCGCTGCGCCATAACTTTGCAGAAGAATTAGGAAGTAACGACCCCGAAAAATACAGCATGGCAACAATTGAAGCTGTTTTCAAGTGGCGTTAGAGGACAATGCCCACCAAGGACATCAAGAGGTAACAGCATGATTGCATCTCTTGCTTCCAGTCACACCCAAGAAGAACAACGAGTGCCAATACATAAAAGCACTCCCCGTCAGCAGTTGGCTCGTGCCAATCAGAAGAGTACCCACAACGTTTAGAAGGGCAAGCTCATCACATGCGCCACAGGGCTTCTATCAGACACTGAGACCAGTGGTGGGAAGCACTCAAAAACAAAAATGCCGAACATTGAAGCCTGCAAAGGACAACAACATTCGGCAGAATCCATAATATTTATAATCTAATTTACTCCTAAATAATTGACATATATCAAACGAAAGGTTTTATGTCACGAAACAGATAAAGTATTTCATATACAGATTTGATCAATTCCATCGGCACCTTCTCGCCACTCCTATATTCAAGGTCATTCACGAAGAAAGCCTCTAGGTTCTGGTCATCACCAGGAACCTTCCTGACCCTCCTCAGAACAATGCCGTCAGACATAACCAGACAGCAAATGGTGCCATTCGGCAAATACCGCTTCCAGTCATTAAGCTTTTTCACTGCGACTTTGTCACCGGGGACAAAGAAGGGAATGGCTTTCGACCGATGGATATGGCACCAAAACTCAGCAGCCTTACATTGCTGAGGATAGATGTAAGATTCCGGCAGCACCGCCTCACCTCTCTCCATCGCCAAGAGGAGATCTTCTATATCGTAGCGATAGCAGGGAATACCGTTCGCGTTCGACACAGCTGCAGTATTCGCCTTTGCAGAGTCCGACTTCATCTCGCCCTGTCCCGTCATAACCCAGGCTATATTAAAACCATAGGTGGCACAGAACTTCTCTATCGTCGGACGGCTGGGCTGCTGAAGTCCCTTCTTTATCTTGGTAATGATTTGCGAACTGTTGATCACGCCATCTATTTTCATACGATACGGCGTGATGTGGAATTTCTCCATCGCCTCAAGAAACCTTCTGGCCAGATCCGTCAGGGGATTCACTACAGTTACTTCTTTTTTCATTTTAGACCATTTTTTGAAACCTTTTTATTCTAACCGTTGCTCCAACCGTCAATTCGTTCGTTCATTTGTTAAATAAGTTTAACCCGCCCATTGCGTTGGTGCTTGATTAGTTTTAAATCTAAAATAATTCGTAACTTTGCACCGAAATTAGCGGTCTGACAACTTTTTCGACGCAAAGTTACAACGAAAATCGTTATAAACAAGAAGATTCGCTAAGAATTTATACAAAATTAGTAATAAAAGGTAAAAAGTGTTTTGAAATGAACAGGAAAATATTGTTTTCAGGAGAAACGACAGATACTTTTTCATCTGCCATTACGAAGTTGAGTAACAAATCACTCCGCCATGAGAGTCTTTGGCAACCGCCACTGGTTGTCATGGCGACTTAGTTTCTGAGATTATTTTAATATATTGGATTGTTCCAGCCTTTAACGACACCAATACGCAAGTGTACGAAAAAGGTTGGCAGGGATAAATACGTGCATCATGGAATTAGGATTTAACGATATTCAGTACATCGTTCAGAAGAGCATGGAGGCAGCACAGCTTGCCACAGTGCTTGCTCTGGAGCCAGCCGGAGCTTACATTCTGGAGTCCGATGTAAAACGCTGGCTCAAATACAACATCCTCAACGAAAGTGGTAAGGAGGATGGCAACACGTTCAGCAAGTTTCAGAGTCTTGTTGAGCGGGGTATCATCAAGGGTGTTCGTCGGGGAAAGTCTAAGCACAGCCATGTCTATTACAACAAGGCTGAAATCAAGCGGGCTTTCACCGAGGTACAGATAGAGCAATGCTTAGCGAGGGCAATGAACAGATGACAAACGAAGGATTTATATGCATCAGCCGTGGTATACGGGAGCACTGGGTA
>JAIKXR010000072.1 GCA_024683975.1 Paludibacteraceae bacterium | reverse complement strand
TGTCTTGGACGGGAAGAGTCCCGCGTCTTCGGCGTAAAGGCAGAACACGAGGCGGACACAGAGGATGTTGAGCGAGCGGAGGATGTCGGAGCGCACGCGGCTCGCGTGCATATCGTCAGCAGGCGGGACGCTCACGCTCCTGTACTGATCCAGCAGTTTGTCGTAGATAATGCCTACCAGTTCGCCCGCTTTGACAGACACCTGCAGTTGCTGCTCTGTCTGCTCGTCACGCTCGTGGACAAGGAACTGCAGGCGGTACACCTCTTTTCCAAGATTCTCAAGCAATATCTTTTGCGGCTCATCGTTGGGGCGATTCATATTATACACCCAGAACTCGCGGAAATTGCATGTCACCACCCAGCGTGGGTGCCTGTCAACGGGTAGTCCTACTATATATCGCTTGGCTTGTTGAAACGGATTGAGTGTTGAGCCGTCCGACTGGCGTATGCCTTTGCCAAGTTCTTTCTCAACTGACTTTTGCTCTATCAGCACTTTGGTGGCGGGTATGTATCCGTCCATAAAGTTGGTACTCTCCACCATTACCTGGTCTTCAAACTCAATGTAGGAGAACACATCTTCCACGCCCAGAACATCCTGCAGGAGTTCCAGCCAGAATTTTTGGGTATCTCCTTTCTCATAGCCTTTGCCTTGCCATTTGTCGGCAAACCGCTTGGCGGCTTTCTTTTGCTCTATTGCGTTCATAACATCTCTGTTGCGTTCATAACATCTTGCATATTCCGCCCGCAAAGATACAGCCCTTTCTCCGTTTCCGCAAACAATTCCCCCAAAAGGTCCGCCCGCCATTCCTTCCCCCGCAAAATTCCTTCCTCCCAGCTCTCTCGTCCGTTTCGTTTTTTTGCTTTTCCGCATATAGGCTGCCTTCATAGAAGGCGCAACGGCACGCGGCGTTTATTGGCATACCATTGCAAAAGGTAAGGCGGCGGTCACGGCTTTCCTTTGCTGCGGGAGAACAATCGCGTCAAAACCGATGGTGTGCTGTTACAGTATTGCCACCGTTTGGGTGTATGTCTTTTCTCGCCAGCAGGTGGAAGTGTGAGATTGATTGTCATAAAAAAAGCAGTACCAATGTATTTGACACAAAAGTACTGCTTGTATTAAGCGACATAAAATGCAAAGGGGAAAACGCTTATTCTTCTTCAACACAGCCAATATAATCATTGAGTGCGTCAAATTGACTAAAACGATTCTTTGTTCCTGGTGGCACAATCACTTTTTTAAGATTGGAACAACCGTCAAATGCCCGTTCTCCAATACTTGTCACGCTATTGGGGATAGTGATTGAGAAAAGACTGGAACAATGTGAGAATGCCTCCTTTCCAATTTTTGTCACGCCATTGGGGATTATGATTGAGGTGAGATTGGAACAATGATGAAATGTTGCACCTTCAATGCTTGTTACGCTATCGGGGATAGTGATTGAGGTGAGATTGGAACAACTTGAAAAAGCACACCATCCAATGCTTGTCACGTTATTGCCAATAGTTATTGATTTGAGATTGGAACAACCCATAAACGCCCACTTTCTAATGATTGTCACGCTGTCAGGAATAGTGATTGATTTAATGGAACAACAATAAAATGCCCGTTCTCCAATGCTTGTTACGCTATCAGGGACAACAGTGTTTGGACATCCTGCCACAAGGGTATTGGTTCCTGTTTCTATTATCGCATTACAATTATCTCTTGAATCAAAAATCTTATTTTGACTATCAACAACTATGGATGTCAGTTTATTACATTCTGCAAACACCATCTCTCCAATGCTTGTTACGCTATCAGGAATAGTTATGGATGTGAGATTGGAACAACATTGAAATGTCATATCTCCAATGCTTGTTACGCTATTACCAATTATGATTGAATTAAGACTGGAACATTTATAAAACGCCCCTTCTCCAATGCTTGTCACGCTATCGGGGATAGTGATTGATGTGAGATTGGGACATTGTGAAAACGCGTCCTTTCCAATGCTTGTCACGCTATCGGAGATAGTGATGGATGTGAGATTGGAACATTGTGAAAACGCATCCTTTCCAATGCTTGTCACACTATCGGGGATAGTGATTGAGGTGAGATTGGAACAACCATAAAATGCCCGTTCTCCAATGCTTGCTACGCTATTGGGAATAATAGTTTTTTGACAACCCGCTATAAGTGTGTTAGTTTTAGTTTCAATTATCGCATTACAGTTTTCCCTTGAATCATATATTTTGTTTTGACTGTCAACAGTTATTGATGTCAGATTCGGGCAACCATAAAACGCATCTTTTCCAATGCTCGTTACGCTATTAGGGATAGTGATTGATTTAAGACTGGAACATTTATAAAATGCCGCTTCTCCAATGCTCGTTACACCATTAGGGATAGTGATTGATTTGAGATGCTTACAAGATTCAAATGCTCCAAATTCAATGATTTTTACGTTTGGGGGAATAATGACAGATCTGAGTTTTGTACAACCTTGAAATGCAGCCTCTTCAATTCTTGTTACACTATCAGGAATAGTTATTGATTTGAGATTGGGATAAAGAGAAAATGCCCCCCCACTAATGGTTGTTACGCCATCTGGAATGACATATTCATTTATTGAATTGCTTCGACAACATAATAGCGTTTTCATATCATCGGAAAACTCAACTCCAAATTCATCTGTTACCATAACTTTACATATTTTTGCCTGCAAAAATAGGATGATTTCACTAAACTGCAAATACCACCACCAATATCCGGATGAATTTTCTTGTTCTCAAAGTAGTGGGACTTATACAGTTCCGCAGTCTGTGATGTCTGCCATTCCGAAAACACATCTTCGCGGTGCCGGAGGAGATACAAGCCCTCTATGCGGAGAACCTGACCATCCTGCGGCGTATGCGCGAGTGCCACCTGCAGGCACGCAAGATGGCTCTTGCTGACAAACCTTGCACCGACTGCGACATCTATCCGTTTGTGAAGGAACTGATTGAACTGGATAAGAAATACCACGCCAACTGGGAACAGTACGACAAGTATGGGCGTGAGGAGAAAGCAGAGTGAAAGTTTGTGCAAGGCGAGTGAATGCTTGCATTTGCAACTCGCCGAAGCCAAAGTTACAGAGCGATAGCGATGAAAAGAGGCACGCAAATATCCGATTATCTGCAGCCCTTGCAGCCGAATCAGACGCAGTGCTATCTGACCAACACGCTGCAGGTGGCTGACATCATCGAATGGGTGCTTGGGCAGATAGGGAAGAGTGAGGTATGGCAGACCTCGTTCTCCATCTCGGAGGAGTTTCTGCGCAGGCTCTATTTCATATCCAAGTCGGGCAATGTGGAGACAATCCACCTGCTATTAGACTTCAAAGCCACGCAGAAGACGCTCCGCCTGTGGTCGTTTCTCACGCAGGTCATCGAACACACTTACCTCGCCGACAACCACAGCAAGGTTATTCTTATACGCTCTGACAGTATGTCGGTGGCAATAATAACCTCGCAGAACCTCACTCGAGGCAACCGCCACGAGTCCGCCATTGTCACCACCGACACCGCAGTTTATGCCACGCTCTATGATGAAATCACAGACCTCATCAAAAACAAGTCCGTTCCATTGTCGGAGTTGTACAACGCACAAATCCAGTCGTAGCCTATGCAAAGCATTCATATCAATACCATGCGGGAGATGTTGCAGCACCCCGAACCGGTGGACTTGCTTATCGTGACATCCAAAGGTGAACTGCAGCACTATCAGAACTGCATTTCCCTGCGCTATAACTTCCGAGCCGGAACACGCACAGTCAAACTGCTTGCATCGGGACAGATCCGCCAAGTGCGTGATGTCTGCATCCTGCAAATCAATGGGATGGAGGTGTTTTTGTAAAAAATGAACAAAATTTGGAAGATGTCAAATATTTATATACCTTTGCCGCGAACATTCTGTATGTAAAATCAAATTTATAATTTTATGGAAACTTTTTTATTGATTTTGAGTTTTGCCTTTTTGGGGGCAGCGTTTTATTTTTTCTATAAACTTATCAAAAAAAACGATAGTGTAGGAAAGAATTTACTCTTTGCACTTGTTTTTTTAGTGTTAGGAGGAATATGTGTCAGGTCAGCTATTGATATTGATGAGAATCGTAAAAATTCGTATTATAGTGGTGGATATGACAATGATGATAACAATAGTAATGGCTATAACGTGGATTTTAGAGCAGGAAATAAAGGGCATTGTTATGAATGTGGTTTAACTCATTATGGAACTTATAAATGTGAACACTTTAACCCTAAAGATGGTGATCCAAGTATGTGTAAGTGCAAACATAGTATTACCGAACATGCACCTAAAAAATAGGAATATTATCGTCTTTTCCTCTCATTCTTATAGTCCATAACTTTGCGCAAAAACAAAGTTATGGACTTTCTTTTTCAGCCGTCAGTAGAACTTTTGCCTGATGCCAAAGCCGCTGCTGTTTTCGTGCCTGCACACGCCGGATCAAACTACTTACTTCCGGACAAATCCGCCAAGTGCGCGATGTCTGCATCTTCCAAATCAACGGTATGGAGGTGTTTTTGTGAATACAAAAAAATGGCAATAATTGAATTTATTGCCAAATTTTTGATAATTCAAATATCCGAAATTTTGCAAAAAATACGGATGTTTGGATAGATGGAAATTCCTAAATAATAAGCCAAGTTTTAGGAATTATATTGCATATTATGGAAACGCTCTTGCAGTTCTGCTATGCGTTTCATCAAGTCGTCAAAGGCAGGTGCATCTTTGAACACCATGCTATCTTTCATTTCTGCATAGTCCTTCTCAAATGCAGGGAGCAGTTCTGTCGGTGGATAGAATGCGATGTTCTGCGAACGGTTACGCTCGTAGTCCACATAATGTAATGTGTTGTATTTGCGTCTATGGTCAATGATGCGGTTGTATAACACTGAATCTGCCAATGCTTTCTTGCCAAACTCGGTGTCCATCAGTTTCTCCAAATCGTAGTAGTGACGACTCATGCGGCGTGTACGCGGTTTCGCCTTTTGAAACTCCTCATTAAGCAGGAACGCTTTTTCAAGGAAGGTGCGCTCGGGCGAGACGGTGTTGATGGTGGACAAGCAATCCTCATCAGCTTCAGGGAAACGCTCGTGTATCATGGAACTAATGGGACGCGGTGCAAAAGGTTCGGAAAGACTCAAGCAACTAATTTCTACCTTAACCATTGGCTTTACATAGTCTTCTCCATGGGAAATAATGCTTTCGTAAAACACTTGCAATACGGTAGGATCTTTATCGCTGTCGATAGGTTCAACTCCTTCACGCGTTTTCTGTTCCGTAACGGCTTGGATGGAATAACCGCTTATCCCGAGTGCCTTTAGTTGCGTGTCCAAAGCTTCTGCAAATTCAGTAGTGACTACCTCGCGTGATTTCTTCCTCAGTCTCTCACGCTGGGATTTGTTTTCGCAGGCAGCAAAGGAAAATCCTTTCTCTAAGAACCAGTCTCTCCCGAAAGAAATGTCAATGTCTTCGCTGAAACGGTTGATTATTTGCCAACCTTTGCTCAATGATGTACCACCCTTGAAAAGGAGATAGGGGGCAAACGGCGTTTGAAATAGTGCTTTCAGTACTGCTGTTACCCACCAATCCTTTTCCACCGCATTGAGACTGATTTGCTTTTGAGTAGCAATCTCCTGCAACATATAGTTGCGCTCGTCTATGCTATAGTCAATCCACTTCATTTGCTTATCATTGGTTTGATTATGTTCTGAATCCATAACGGCATTAGCTGCACATCTTTGGTAAAACCATCTTTATCCTTTTCCTTTGCAATGATTTCATATATTCTGCCCAGTTCTTCATCTGTCAGGTTTTGCTCCCCTATGCTTTTCATCGCCAGACATAGGATAGCCAATGTTTGATTATTTATAGAAAATATCTTCGGTGAGACCCGCCTTAGGGTTATGGTCTGGCTCCCGATATGAAGAACACGTGCCGAGCCATCGGTAATATAGTTCATCTTCATAGGAACTTGCTCGGATAGACCTAACATGTTTTCCGCCGCTGCACCGGTAGGAAGGACATGTGCAGAGTCATGCGCGGCAATAGCTTTGACAATCTGGTACGCGGAAGGCTGCAGCGGACCAAACTTTGTCATCTTCGACTTGATGTATATTCCATTAGCCAAACGCATTAGCTCGCCTTGCGACACTAACGCTGACAATACTTTACGCACATATTCGTACCCAAACTCCGCAAAGTCAGAGATAAAGAATATAGCAGGCGCATCTGCCTCTTGGATAGTGCGCTTAATAGTTGATGATATGTCTTTATTGTTCGCCAAACATCCGAAATTTTTGCAAAATTACGGATATTTCATGATATATGCAAATTTTGGGGCAGAAAAATGCAAAAAATCGTTCGTTTTTCGGGATTTTGGCTTGTTGAGTGCATTTTTCCTGTCTTTTCTATGCTCTATTATGCGTAGTACCTTTGCGGAAAATTACAAAAACGATGGATTTTTCTTTTTCCTCCATAGAACAACTGCCGAATGCCAAAGCGGCAGTCGCTTTCGTGCCGGACAGCAGCACCGTCTTCCGTGTGGACTCGCGTCTTGATGTCCGCACACTCCCCAACGGAATGCGGTTCATACCGTGGGGAGCGGACAATATGATGCCGTACAACATCATCAGCAAGATTGAGGATGACGAGACGCTCGCCACCTGCCAGCAGTTCAATGCCGAAGTATGCTACGGTGCCGGGTTGCAATACAACACCGACCGATGCACGCCGCAGGTCAAAGCCGATATTGACGGGTTCGTTATGAACAACGACCTCGCCACGTATTTCCTCGGTGTCTGTCAGGATCTCAAATACTTCGCCTTTGCCGTCACGGTCATCATCTTCAACAAGGACGGATCGAAAGTCGTGCGCCTTGTCCGCAAGGAGGCGTGCAACTGTCGTTTCGCGCCCGCCGACAAGCGCGGCTCCGTCCCTGCGGTACTCTTCGCCGACTGGCGCAACCAATCGCTGCCTGTAGCCGTCGAGCGTATTCCGTTGCTCAATGTGTCCTCGCCGTGGGTTGACCTGCAAGACCGCCTGAAGCTGCATACCAAAGACCGCAAGTTCGCCATCCTCACGCGCGTACCGACCCCCGACTACTGCTATTATCCCATACCGTACTATGCGGCATTGTTCAAAGGCAGATGGTACGACATCAAACGGCTGATTGCCGTTGCCAAAGAAGCCAAACTGCGGAACAGTGCGCCCATCAAGTACCATATCGAGGTAGCCGCCAAGTACTGGGAAACGATTTTCCGCGCCGAAGGCATCACGGACAAGACGAAGATGCAGGAACGCGCCAATCAGGAGAAGCAGCGTATCATTGACTTTCTGACCGGTGCGGAGAACAGCGGCAAGGTGTGGTTCTCCACTTTCTATGTGTCGCCGGACGGCAAGGAGCAGCACGATGTGGTCATCAACAAAGTGGATAACTCCAAAGAGGGCGGCGACTGGGAAACGGACATACAGGAAGCCATCAATATGGTGTGTTTCACGATGCGGGTGCACAGTAACCTTGTCGGGAGCGTCCCGGGCAAGGCGCAGAGCAACAATTCGGGAAGCGACAAGCGCGAACTCTACACCATTGCGCAAGCCCTACAGAAGCCGTATCACGATATGCTGTTCCGTCCGCATCAGATCATCATCCGCCACAACCGCTGGCAGGGCGCATACCCCGAATGTCCGTTTGTGATGCTGACCACCCTTGACCAACACACCGATGCGAAACAGGTAAATCCCGAAAGCCATGATGATAGAGAATGATGCCGCACTGCGGAGGTACATACCCAATGCCCTTGTGACGGTGCAGGGCGAGCAGTCCTTGTTTGACAAGATGCAGGTAGAACTGCAACTGTCGGAAAGTTGGTTCGTGCGCACCTTCAGCGACACCGACATTTCGGATGCCGCCAAGAAGGTTGTCGCCACGGACGCTTTTATCCGTGCCGTGCCTTCGTTGGATCTGGTGCTGACTCCCAACGGCTTCGGTATTGTCAGCAACAACACCATCGCCCCGGCATCGCGTGACAGGGTTGACCGCCTTCTTTCCTCATTGGAGCAGAACAGAGACTTCGCCATTGACCAACTGCTGCACACGCTGCTGCTTGATAATGACTGGCGAGTTACCGCACAAGGGAGGTTTTTCCTTGCCACGCTTCTGCAAACGCCGCAGGCTTTCCCTTCCGCTTTGCACAAGGGCAAAGCCTGGCAGTACTTCGAGCAGACGCACCCTCAACTTATCTTGATTGAGCAGCAGTTGGCGGAGCATTACATCTCGTGTGAGGTGTATGCACGGCTGCGCAACGCCGCTGCCGGAACACCGGCAGCCGATGAGCAGCTGCTCATCTCGTCCTTGCAGGCAATCGAACTTGACCTGCTGCAGGGCAAGCCGTTGCCGTACAAGCAACTTGTTTCACTCGTTGACCATATACGGCAGCGCGAAGAGGTGTTACCTGAATGGCAGACCTCCACGACTGCGGAATTGTACAAGTCCCACTACTTTGAGAACAAGAAAGAGGCATCTGGATATTGGTTTTAGATTTGGTGGTTTGATAAGATAGCCATAATTTTGCGGGCAAAAATTGGAATGCTATGGCAAAAGACGAAATTGGCGTTTTGTTTTCAGATGATATGAAAACTCTTTCTCTATTTCCCCAGGTTTTTCAGGGAGAATATGTTATTCCTAATGGGGTAACAGGCACTGCATGGAGAGCATTTGCGGGTTGCTCCAATCTCACATCAATCACTATCCCCAATAGTGTAAAAATCATTGGACCTGATGCATTTTATCGATGCTCAAATTTAAGATCAATTACTATCCTGAATGGTGTAACGAGCATTGGGGAAGGGGCATTTAGAGATTGCAAAAATCTCACATCAATCACTATTCCAAATAGCGTAACAAGTATTGGAAAGGAGGCATTTGATGGTTGTTTCAATCTCACATCAATAGTTGTTGATAGTCTGAATAAAATTTATGATTCAAGGAATAAATGTAATGCTATAATAGAGACAAGAACCAATACGATTATAACTGGATGTCAAAAGACAATTATTCCGAATAGCGTTACAAGCATTGGTGAAAGGGCATTTCATTGTTGTTTCGATCTTACATCAATCACTATTCCGAATAGCGTTACAAGCATTGGAAATGGGGCATTTGAAGATTGTAATAATCTTATATCAATCACTATCCCCTATAGTGTGACGAGCATCGGAGACTACGCATTTTATGCTTGTTTAAAACTGAAATCAGTAACTATTCCGAATAGCGTTACAAGCATTGGATATGCAGCATTTTGTAGATGTAGAAATCTCCCTTCAATCACTATTCCTAACAGTGTGACGAGCATCGGATGGTTGGCTTTTGAAGATTGTGATAATCTCACATCAATCATTATTCCAAATAGCGTAACAAGTATTGGATGGGGTGCATTTAGAGATTGTCCCAATCTCACATCAATAGTTGTTGATTGTCAAAATACAAATTTTGATTCAAGAGATAACTGTAATGCAATCATTGAAACTAAAACTAACACACTTATAGCAGGATGTCAAAATACGGTTATCCCCGATAGCGTAACAGGCATTGGTGATTATGCATTTAGAGGTTGCAAAAATCTCACATCAATCATTATTCCAAATGGTGTAACAAGCATTGGAAAGGAGGCTTTTTCATATTGTTCCAATCTTAAAAAAATTATAGTGCCACAAGGAACAAAAAATCGTTTTAGTCAATTTGATACACTCAAAGATTATATTGACTGTATTGAAGAAGAATAAGCGTAATTCGTACTGTCTTTTCAGCCGCTTAACACTCGCAGTACCTTTGCCTCAAAAACAAAGGTACTGCTTTTTTATGACAATCAATCTCACACTTCCCACCTGCTGGCAGGAACTCACGCCCAAGCAACTGCGCTATGTGTATTTCCTGCTGTCGCAGAATTACACCGCCGATGATACCGAAATTAAGTCAGGTTTTTGTCGGCATCATTTTCGGCTGATTTTCAGACAATTGATATTACATTACATAACCTTTACATAACCTTTACATAACCTTCGCATAACCTAAAATTTACAAACGACTGATTTCCCGTTAATTACAAAATCCAATATCGCGACCATTTTACACCGCAAAAGTACAACCCTTCACCCCCTCGCTGAAAGGCAGTAAAAGCGCACCTCCTCCCAATCGGTCATTAGACAGAATATGGGTGTATAAAGGTGTATAAAAGTATAAATATGCAAATGTATTTTTTTCGCAGGAGAAGAGCCGGATTGTATGGTTGTCCGGCAGAGTCACTCTTTGAGGAAGAATTTCGCATAGTTCTGCATAAACAGTTCTACTGCCTGTTCAATCGGACCATAAAACTCCCCTCCGGACGCGTTCATGTGTCCGCCTCCATTGAAGACGCTGTGGCAGAACTCATTAACGGGTCTGTCCCCCTGTGAGCGCATAGAGATTTTCACCTTCCGTCTGCTACCACCGGCAAAAGGAATGTCGGCAGGCATTACCTTGTCCTCGCGCATAAAACAAGAGTAGCAGATGTCTCTGATTTGCAGTGGCATATTGACAATACCCTCGGCATCGCCGGATCGAAAGTTGAACCTATAGAGTTCTTTACGGGTGAGAAAGATGAGTGCTGCATGGTATTCAGGAATGATAATCATCTTCTTGTACAGGCAATATCCGACAAGCCGCATACGATCAGCCGACCATGCATTGAAGACACTATTATAGACGGCATCCTTGTTCACTCCGACACGAACCAAACCGCTGACTATCTCGTACATATCGGCACGATTGCTATTAAAGGAGAAGTTCCCCGTATCGGTCATCATTCCGGTATAGAGACAAGTGGCGGCCGGGAGGTTCAACGGCCGGTTAAAGAGCGGATAACCGGCCAGTTGCGAAAGGTCACAAATGAGTCGATACACCAATTCACAAGAGGAGGGCGATTCAGGATAAGAGAAAACCACATCGGCAAAGTCAGCGGGGTGCAGATGATGGTCGATAAGGATACAAGGCGTATGTCTGGTTTGCAAAACCGCCAGCAGACATCCGCCCAATCCGCCGATACGCTTAGGTTCGTTGAAATCGGTGCAAATAACGGCATCCGCATCTTGCAAGAGGTGATTGGACAGTGCGGCATCTTTCTCATAGACCACAACCGTGTCCGCCTGCGGCATCCACGCAAGAAAGTCAGGATACAAGGTGGGAACGATGATACTGACACTTGCTGCCGAACCAAGACTCTGCAAATAATGCATCAATCCCAAAGATGACCCCATAGCGTCGCCATCAGGAGCGATGTGGGTCAAGATAACAACTTTGCGTGCATTGGAAAGGATACGTGCGGTTTCGCGCACACTGTCCATAGGAAGAATGGATGTCATAAGCGTTTATCAGGTAAATGTTGTTCTATGAAGAGTCTGCCTTTTTCATGTCTTTCCTCTATCCGTTTGCGTCCTTCCTCCCAACGCTGACGAAGCATCTGTTCGCGCTTAACCTGCTCACGCCGCGCCGCAGCATCATAATGCCAAGCCTTATATCCATACAGGAGAACACAAGCAAGGAAATATATCAAAGCCAAGAGCCAAAGCATGTTGTACTCACGTGCCGTAGTTGCGAGAGTGGCACCCATAGACTGCATGTGCAGATAGCCGTGCATCCCCCACGTGGACGGCAGGATATAGCCAAACGCCTTCCAATACGGGTTCATGCTCTCCCACGGCCAACTGAAACCGGACACAAAGAAGAAAATCAGCGAGGAGAAGAGCATTGTGACCATACCTGTCTCTCTCTCACGCTGGAAAGAAGCAAGGAAAATGGAGAAATAGACGGATGCCAGCAGGAACGGCACCATAAACCGCAGCATATCACCCACAAGTGCCAAATGAGGGAGATCGAAAATGACTGGAACAAGAATCATACCAAACGCGCCAATAGCCATGTACAGCACAAAATATGCCGCTCCACGCCCGACAAGCAGGCGGAAGACAGATGCCCTGCGCTTACGCCCCGGCAATATATAGACCTCCGTATTCTCCTCGCGTGCGGTGCCGTGCAACATATTGATACCAAAAAAAAGCGTCTGGAAAACAATAAGGACAAGGATAGCCGGTACAAGGAACGAGCCGTATCCGCCGGACGGGTTGAACAGCGCGACGGCCTCGAAAGGTACAGCCTGAACCAACGCCCAACTCATCTCTTCACCGATGTTCACAGCCTCGTAACGGTCAACCTGAATACGGTTCATATAGTCCAACATAACCATATTGGCAGCCGTATAGACGTTTTTCATATAAAGGAACGAAGACATGTCACAATAGAGAGAAATGTGCGCCGTTTCCAAACCCGTCACAAGAACAGTCTCATAATCGGCAGGTATATAGAGTATGCCGTGTACTTTTTGCGACTTGAGTAGTGCCTTAGCCTCGTCCATTGTGGCACAAGTGTGAGAGACACAGACCTCCGGTGTCGCATCAAAACGGAAGACAAACTCACGACTGGACTGCGAGGCAGACATATCAACCACAGCCACCTCAACATCACGGACTATATTCTTGATATAGATGATATTATACAGGATAGGATAAGCCAGACCGGCGACAAAAAAGATGAGCATCACACCCGAATCGCGAAACACACGGCGTAACTCGTGTACATATACGCGCCAAGTGTCGTGCAACCGCGTCAAAAAAGAGTCTATCAACCGCTGAACGTCCATCTGGTTAGTCTTTAGGGAAATACTGATAAATCATAGCACTATGCAAACGTCTGACAACAAGCATTTGCAAACCGACAAAAGACAGCAATATGGCAATGGAAGGCAAAGATTGCGAAACGGGATTGCCAAACAACACCTCATTGACATAAACAAGATAATAATGACGCAATGGGAAGATATTGGTCAGCGACTGCAATACGGTCAGCATCCCCATCTTGGGGAAAGTGAATCCCGACAGAGAGAATGACAGCATACCATACAACGCCCCTACAGACAAGGCATCACGCAGGATAGGTATCAGACCTACAATAATCACCGCCATTGACTGCATCGCCAGAACATACGCCATCATACCGACATTAAGCCATACAAAACTGCCATTGACAGGGAAATGCATATATCGAACGAGAATAATGTTGATCATCACGCCGAAAACACAATAGAAAACAACGTGAGGCAGCAACTTGCCAATCATAGCACGCGTGATACTGCCTTGTGCAGCATGAAGCCAGTCACGTGAAGTCTTCCACTTCAGCTCCGAACCAATCGAATAGATGGTGATCATCAGCACAATAAGCCCCAATATGCCCGGCAACAAAATACCCACTAAATAGACGAGGTAATTGCTTGACGGATTGCCCACAAAATGTCCGTCAATGGCAACAGGCTGCAAGCGTTTCATAATCAGATAATCAGGCAGCCCTTTCTTGCGCAACACCTCACGCTGGAAAGCTCCCGAAGCCAGCGTCATCACCGTCAGCAGTTGTTTGGAAGCCGTATTGGAACCTAAAGTATAGACATTGTTCATATAGAAGACAACCTCCGGACGTTTGAAGGATGCCAAGTCGGCGTAGAACCGTTCGGGAATAACCACAAAAGCATATACCCTGCCCTGCTGCATCAGCACACGCGCCTCCTCAAACGTATGAGTCACCGCCACTACATCAACCGATTGCGTGGCATTAAGTTCGTGTACCACCCGGCGTGATATGGATGAGCAGTCCATATCAACAACCGCTATCGGCATCTTTTCCGGAGAACCTGTGTCGAACAAAGTAAGGAAAAAGAAAATGGAGAAAAACATAACGAAGATGGTGGAGAAGATATACACGGGTCGCACAAGCAACATCTTCACCTCACGCTTCGATACGCGAAGGACATTCTGTATTTGCCCGGAAAGAGTCATCCTATTGACGCACCACCACCGCAGTCATACCCGGACGAAGATTAGGTATCTGAACTAAAGGACGTGCCTTCACATCAAAAGTCTTGATATCATAACCGCCATTGGTCTGCGTCGAACGCCACGTGGCATAACTCGCCATAACCTTGATAAAAGTGACAACCACCGGATAAGTCTGTTCACCCAAAGCAGGCACCCTCACCTGCAACTGGCTGCCCATCGTTACATCATTGAGCATATCCTCGCGGATGGCAAAATGAAACCACATATCCTTAGTATCGACCACCGACATCACCGGCGAACCCTGACCCACCAATTCTCCGACATGCGGGAAACACTCGCTTACCTCACCATCCACCGGACTGGTCAGGTAACGTTCAGACTTGGCTATGTTAATCTCGTCAATCATACCGTCCACCCGCGCCACCAAAGCACGTGCAGCCGCTTTGTCTTCCTCCTGCGCGCCTTTCAACGCCATATCATACTGCGACTTGGCGGCTTTCACATTTGCCTGCGCCACCTTGTATTGCGCCTCCACCTCATCGTGCTTCTGCGCCGTCACCACCCCTTTCTGATAGAGACGGTCCACACGCTCAAACGACTTGCGATAGACCTCCTCGCCAGCCAGAGCCTTCTGGTACAATTCGTATGCACCCTGTATCTGCTCCTCGCGAGCTCCGTTAATGGCTTTCTGGTTCTGCGCCTCGGCTGCACTGCGGGCGGCACGGGCTTGCGACATCTTCGCATCCACCTCCGGCGAATTGATAATAACCAATGTGTCACCTTTCCGCACCTGACTGCCCTCTTCTACGAGGAACATCTCTATGCGTCCGGGAACCTTGCCCGACACACGGTACTCCGTCGCCTCAGCCTCACCATAAATCTCAACCGGAGCGGGTTTGAGAGCAAACAGACCTATCAATGCCACTATTACGATAACCGCAAACAACACACCCAGACCAAACAGCAGGTCTCTGCGGGCATCTTTCTGAGTCTTGGTTTTTTCCATATCTTTTTATTGTAATTGTCCTGTATGTTTCTTATACGTCACTTCTGCCATACGCAGTGCAATGGCCGCGTCTATCTTCTCCGAATAAGCCTTATGCCATGCCGTCTGCGCCTTCATCAGGTCAGTGGCTGTCAACATTCCTTCCGCATACGAGTCTTGCGCGTAACGCAATATCTCCTCGCTGTGCTTAAGTGCGGTCTTGGCGCGGGTCAGTTGATGAGCCGCCTCATTCACTTTCTGCGCCGACTGCGTGGCCTGCAACTCAATCTTTTCCTGAGCTTCTTCCAACTGCAACTCCACAGTCTTGGCTTTGTGTCTGGCTGCACGGACCGCCAATATATCAGACGCATGGGCAATCGGGATGTTCACTGCCACTCCCGCTGAAAAGAACCCTTCAAAGTTATTTTTAAAACCGTCTGCCACACTCGGATTGGTAATCACATAATTGGCAGATGCCACTATGTTGGGCTGCAATCCTGCCGCCGCCAAACCGACTGATGACTTGGCTACATTGTTCAACTCGCCTAACAGTTGCAACTCCTCGCGATGGGAGCGTATCTGTTGCAAGTCAAGCGACATATCGTTCAGCGATATACTGTCCAACTGTCCGCTGTCACTCGGTCTGATATCCGTATTCAGCGGCAATCCTGTCACTTGGCACAAAGCCATTTTCGATAACGACAAACCGTTCTCGGCCTGCGCTAATGTCGATTCTGCCTCACTCAATGCCATCTTGACTTGCAGCACCTCCGCGCTCGTCGCCATCCCCTCTTCTTGAGCCAGCAACACCTCCTGCTCCAACTGCTGAATCAGGTGCATATACTGCTCCGCTAATTTCTTTTTCTCCTGAACTGACACAACACGCCAATAAGCCTCCTCCACCTCAACCTTTATATCCGTCTGATTCTTACGCGCTTTAATCTGTGTTATACGTTCCAACGACCGCGCCATTTTATGAGTAAAGATTATCCTTCCGCCCACATAAATAGGCTGCACAACGCCCACTTGGCCTACCATCACGTGAGTCATGTCAAAATCGAACTGCCTGTACAAATCACTGTACGTATCGCCCACTATGCGATCAACAAACTGTTTGGTATTAGGCATATACGGCTCAATAGCCTGAATATAGGGATTATTGAAAGTCGCACCGTCCAATCCTACCGTACCGAACCACATATCCATCGTCCGGGGAAGAGCGTAAACATGACGCGAGTTCCATATATAAGCTCCGTTGGCATTCACCTGCGGAAAGAAACGTGCCGTCACCGCTTGGCGCGCATACTTGGCTGCTGACACATTCTCATTGTCTATCTGGCTCTTCAAAGTCGAATGAAGAGCCATGTTACGGCACGAATCCAGCGAAAGAACAACCGGTTGCGCACACATGGCACAAGACAAACCTATCGCACTTGCTATTAGAAATAAACGTTTCATCTGAAAATTCTTTGCCGCATATTTGCCGCAAAAAACGTGCCAAAAAAGATTACTTGCTGATTTTTACTATCAAAGTTGAAAGCGGCTCGGCCGTCAGGTCTTGACGGGACAAATCAACTGCACTGCCTGTCAGCACATTGCGCCCCACTGCATTATATCGCGACAGTACCTCCGCATAATGAGCGGTGGGAATGGTCTTCCGCTCTTCCGATGCATTGACATAGACAAACACGGCTTCCTTGTCGTTATAGCGGAAGAATGCATACGTATTGCCTCGGTCAAGGAAATGCATCGTCCGTCCCGTATGAAGCACAGGCTCGCTCTTGCGCCATTGGTACAAGCGGCTAACGTACTCATACAGTTCCTGTTGTGCGCGAGGCAGTGTGTCCTTTTCAGGCAAAGCCATACGCAGCGTCGAGTGCCCAAGACTGCGGTCCGACGAGCGCATACCGTACTCATCACCCGCAAAAATTTGAGGTATACCCCTCATCGTGGCTACCAATGCGTGACCAATCTTCACACGCCGCAGGTCACCGTCTTTCACTACATCTGCAAACCGGTCCATATCGTGGTTGCCGACGAACATAAGCAACTGGTTCACATCGCCGTACAGATAGTCCATTGCCACGGCGTTATACACCTTTGCCATGCCGCCGTCCCAGAAGTTTCCGTCGTTCTCAAGTGCCTGACGGATAGCCTCTTCCACGGGAAAGTCCATCACGCTCGGCAGACCCGAGTCATACCCGTCGTAGTTCTTCGTACCCGACTGCCAGTAGGCAACGGCAGGTGCGGGACGCGTCCAGCATTCGCCAACGATGTTCAGGTTGGGGTACTCCTCGCGAATGGCTTTCGTCCACAATGCGGATGCCTGCTTGCCTATGTAAGGATAGGTGTCCACGCGCAGACCGTCCAAGTCGGCGTACTCGACCCACCAGATAGCCCACTGCTGGAAGTAGCGCAGCAGGTCCTCGTTGTCCAAGTTCATATCGGGCATCGGATGGTCGAACCACCCGCGGTTACTCAGTTCGCGGTCGTATGCCGATGCGTTCACGTCGTAGTTCGCGGAGAACACGTTGATGGTGTTCGTGAACTCCGGAAACTGGTTGACCCAGTCCTTGTAGGGAAGGTCTTGCATCCACCAGTGGGCGGCACCGCAGTGGTTCGGCACCATATCCATCAGCACCTTGATGCCTTTCTCGTGGGCTTTCCTGACCATCTCGCAGTACATCTCGTTCGTCCCGTAGCGCGGGTCTATATGGTAATAGTCGGAGCAGGCATAGCCGTGGTAACTCCATTCGGCCTCGTTGTCTTCCAACAGCGGGGTAGGCCAGATTGCGGTCGCGCCCGTCTCGCGTATATGGTCCAACTGATTGATTATGCCTTGTATATCGCCGCCCCAACGACCGTGAACGTTCGCCTTGTTGCCTTTCTCGCGCATTGTACTCACGGTGTTGTTCGTCTCGTCGCCGTCGCTGAAGCGGTCCGACATCAGCAGATAAATGCAGTCTGCCGAAGTGAATGACTGACGCTCGCGGCTGCCTGCACGGCGCGGTTGGATTTGGTAGTCAAAGCTGGTCTTCCTGCCGGCTTTGGTGAGCGTGATACGGTACGTCCCCGCTTCGTTCACTTGCAGGTCAAGGAACAGATAGTTAGGCGAATAGGCATTGTGTTGCCCCGTCAGGCGCAGACCGGTACACTCGCCTTTGACCGCTTTCTTGCCGTTCAACCGTTGAATCGTTACTGTCGAACTGACGAGGTCGGTGCCGTGTACCATCAGTTGCAGAGGCATCTGCATACCTGTCCACCACGACAACGGCTCTACATGGCGCACTGACATTGACTCCTTCGCTTGCACACTGACTTCGCCAAGCACAACCCATAAAAACACAAAAAAAATAAATATCCGTTTCATATTTCGTTTGTTTTATTCGTTTTTCTCGCTGTTACTCACTCTTTACCTCTCTGTTACCCTTCTGTTATCTGCTTCATATCTCCTCGGATATAACCCGACAGTCAGCCGACAGTGAGCCGACAGTCAACCGACAGTCAGTCGGATGAAAATCCTGCTTTCACTCTGATTACAGCATCACCTTCCAACGTCCAATTCCTAAGTCTCGTGGAAATATCATATCCTGCCCTGTCAAACAATCGGTTACATGCCTCATTACCAACCGCTGTCACAGCGTACAGCATACGCAAATGCAAGAATCCGAAAACATACTCCTCCAATTGTCTCAACGCCTCTTCGGCATATCCTTTGCCCCTGAACGCAGGTGCTATATACAGCCCGATGGCGGCACGCCTGTTCCGAGCGTCCAAGTCAAACAAATCCGCACAACCTATCGTACACCCCGAACTTTCAAAACGTTCCGAACACTCTTTCGCTCTCAATTCAATTATCAGCCGCAACTGACCATCCTTGTATATGTCTCCTGTCGTTTGCTCCACATAGTCGCGCAAGTCTTGACAGCTCAGAGGGTTATGATTAGCCCCGTCAGCCCATACTGCCGCATCGTTCTCCCATTGATACAGATAGGGAATGTCCGTAGGCTCTAATTTGCGCAATCTCAATAACATGACTTTCAACTCTCAACTTCATATACCTTACCCGAACAACCTCTGCAAAAGCCCCTCTTTTCTCTTGGGTGTTTCGGTTGCCACTGCCACTGGTTGGAACTGTTTGCCGGTGTGAATCATCTGATAGATAACGCCCCAGTCAGGTATGCCGCCAAGATTTCGGTCATCGATAAAAAGGTCTGCCGTCAGTTTGCGGGGTGAAGAGACTTCACGAGGCATGTCTTCATTAAGCTGCTGTTCTTCAGGGTAGTTGCTATTCACCGCATAGAAATCCAATCCGCGTTCATGACAATAGTCAACAGCCTCTTGAAGCAATGCCCCTTCACGGCACGACCACAAAATAAGCTGGTGGTGATCAACTTGTTGCAACATCTTAAGACTCTCAATAGCAAAAGGGATAGGCTTACCTATGGCTGGATAAGCATGCGTCACAATAGTGCCGTCAAAATCAATAGCGATCGTCATCGGGAAGGAGTTCTAATTCAATTTTACGTTCGGTTGGTTTGGTGAAATACCATGCTATGGCGGATATGGCGGATATCCATATCATCGACTGATAACCGCCCAACAGGTAATATCCGGCTATACCCGTCAGCATACTGAAACTCACCACTATAATTCGTAGCCTGCCTGCTTTCAGGTAGGCTTGCATACGAGCAGTCTCATCTTCTGTCTCCCGTATTTTTTTGCATTTTCTGCTGAACAGATACAGCCCCAAAGGGATACATACCACCGCCAGAATAATGATTATGCCTTGTATCGTCTGACCGGCTGTTGTCATCGGGTCTATAGGCGTTACAGTCTCTTTCATTATCAAGTAGTACATCAGCGTTGCCACCAACACCGCTCCAGCCATCATACCGTAATAAACACGGTTAAGTCTCTTCACTACCTCTTTCTTTTCCATATATCCTAATAAATCATAAATTTGAAATCAAAAACTATAAACTGACTCTCAACACTATCGACCTCCCTAACGTCACTTCATCCGTGTATTCCAACTCGTTCCCTATCGCCATCCCACGCGCTATCTGACTGAATGTCAGCGGTTCTTGGCGAGGCACTTGTAGTAACCTTCTATGTATGTAAAACGTTGTCGTATCACCTTCCATCGTAGTCGGCAGAGCAAAAATAATCTCCCTGATCGGCTCATTGTCTATTCGGTGTACAAGCGACTCAATCTCTATGTCCTGCGGACCTATACCGTCCATCGGAGATATGATACCGCCCAATACGTGATACAAACCGTTGTACTGTCCCGTACGCTCTATCGCCATCACGTCTTGCACGTTCTCCACCACACACACCATCCGCTTGTCCCTGCTCCGGCTGCTGCATATCGGACATACCTCACTGTCACTCAGGTTGTGACAAAAGCGGCAGTAATGAATCTCTTTTTTCAAACGCAAGAACGAGCTCGCGAACGCCTCAACCTCTTTCTCGTCCCTGCGGAGCAACTGCAGCACCAGACGCAATGCCGTCTTGCGCCCTATGCCCGGCAGCGTGTTCATCTGGTTCACCGCCTGCTCCAACAACTCGCTTGGCAAATCACCCGGCATCACAATTATCCATTATCAATTACAACACTCAATTATTTAAATCGCGCCGCAAAGTTAAGTACAAATTGCAAAACTGCAAATTTTTTGCCAATTTTTGGAAAATGTTTGCACACTTTCCAAAAACCGCCTACCTTTGCGCGATTTTTAGAACAATTACCGAGGTAAAATTGATGGAAGCCATCACTTTCATTCGGAAAAATCGGAAACATTGATTTATAACAAAAATATTTATAACTTTAAAACAATTTAAAACTATGAAGAAAATTACTGCTCTTCTTTGCGCTTTGGTTCTTGCCATCGGCGCGTTCGCACTGCCTGCTAACAGAAAGGCAGCTCCGGTTGAGCCAATCAAAAAGGCGGCTCAAGCGGACTATCAGTACACATCACCCGTCAATTTTGTGGCGATTAATAATGAAGGATCCGCAGGTGATTATGTAATCTATCTGTACGATGCCAATGGGACATTGATGGCATTGGCTGACATCAACACCGGTAACAACAACTCGTTGGCAGGTGTCTATAACGTAGGTACCGAAGGCGGACAAAGTTATCCTTCCGCTCTCTATTCAGGCGGACAAAAGTATGCTGTGAATTACGGTCGTCTTTCACTCACTTATCGCGGAAAATCGGCAGAAACAGATGAAGACATCTATGACCTCGTGGCTTCCGGATGGGAAGTGTCTGATGGACAAAACGTTAGTTCATACAAGTTTGCCGGCACTGTTTCTGGCTATGCCGCTTGGAAAACCTACTACAGCAGTTGTACGAACAATCAAACCGATTGCGACAAGGCTCGCATCACACTCACCGAAACTGCTCCTTCCACTGTGGCTGAGATTTCTTGCTTCGGTAACAATATTGAAGTGGATCAATCTAAAATAACAAGCAACGAATATTGGATCTTGGACGGAACTGGATATAATGAGCAAGGAACAGCAGCTTACGAATTGTATGTCACACTTTACGGAGACCAGTTGGCAGGCTCTTATACCAAAGATGACGTGGCAACTTATGAAAATGGCAATCTGGCAGCAGGACTGTACACCTCTACCAATCCCTCTGACCAAAACAGCTGGACAGAAATTGAACTCTCACAAGTATATGGAACAGTAACCCAAGAGTCTAACGTCGCATATCGTATGGACTTCTATGCCGTGGACAAGAGCAATAAGGTTTACCATTTCGTTATGTTCTATGGCTACACAACGAGCAATACAATGATGTACGACTGCGACAAGGATTTCCACGCAGCATTCGCATTGGAAAGTATGACTCCGCTTACCACTACCAACTGCGGTACATACAACGGACTCCAATATTTCAATGTAGAGGTGCAAAGTGCTACTCAATATGCTAATTTGCTCTTCTTTGCTCAACGTACTGACGAAGTAATCACAATCCCCGCAGGTCGCTATTCAGTTTCTTCCAACAATGTTGCTGGAACTATGCAGGCTGGTGAAATTATGGAAGAGGGTGGTCAAGCGTTTGCAAACTCTTCGTATGCAGCAGATATTGTAAGTGGTAATATGCTTGATAACTACCGCTTTATCGTTGATGGTACAGCTGAAGTTCAGAATGCCAACGGTAATTTATATATCGTTGTGAAAGGTACAAACACATTCTATCGCATAGTTGAACTCACCATCGGTACTCCTCCTGTAACAGGTTTTGAGGAAATCAATATGAACGTGGTTCAGGACGGCCAGAAGATGATGATTGACGGTCAGCTCTACATCAAACGTGGTGAGAACCTTTACAACGCACAGGGTGCTGTCGTAAAATAATAATACATACCCACAATATACAGAATAAGGCGTGCCTAATGACACGCCTTATTTTGATATCTACACTCCTGACTGCCAGAAAAACAAACTTGCCTATAATTTAGTATGGGCGTATTCTCCGAATACACCCATACTAAATACATCGTTATTTAAGCGTCAGTTAAGGATTTTATTTCAACCGCAGATACCCTATTCCGAAACGCTCTACGGCGGCACGCTCCAGTTCCTCGCGGAACTCGGGAGCCGCAACCGAAATCAACGCTTTCGCTCGCTCCGCTAACGGCAGGTTGCGCAGATAGACAATGCCGTACTCCGTAACGATATACTGCGCTTGGAAACGGGTGGTCACTACCCCCGCCCCGGGAGCGAGACGAGACACAATCTTCGACTGGCCCTTGCTGGTCTTGCTCGTCAGTGCAAGGAAGCACTTGCCGCCCTCCGACAGAGCCGAACCGTAGAAGAAATCGTGCTGGCCGCCCACACCCGAAATGACCGTCTCGCCTATCGAATCCGCACAGATCTGACCCGTCAGATCCACCTCAATGGCGGAGTTGATGGACATCGCCTTCGGGTTCTGACGGATAATCTGCGGGGCGTTGGTCCATGCCACGTCACGGATGACGAAATCCGGATTGCCGTCAATATAATCATACAGGTGACGGCTGCCGAGGATGAGCGACCCGACCGACTTGCCCGGCAGGATATTCTTCTGCGAGTTATCAATAATACCTTTCTCTATAAGAGGCAGCACGCCGTCGGTGATAGCCTCCGTGTGCAGTCCCAGATGCTGATGACCGCTAAGGGCGTTGATGACCGCGTTGGGTATACCCCCTACCCCGATCTGCAAGGTCGCACCGTCGGGAATCTCGGCAGCGATGTAGTTACCAATCTTCGTCTCTATTTCGCTCGGAACGGGGGTCGGAACTTCTATCAGAGGCTCGTCACCACGGCACATAGCCGTCAGGCGGCTCACATGAATGACCGGGTCACCGAACGTGCGGGGCATGTACTTGTTCACCTGGGCGATGACCGTTTTGGAACACTCGGCACCCGAGAAAGCGATGTCGGCGGACACGCCGAACGAGCAATAACCTTCCTCATCCGGCTCGCTCACATTGAGGAACGTCACGTCCACAGGCACCTGTCCGCTGCGGAACAAACTCGGCACTTCCCCAAGGAAGCAGGGAATGGTGTCCGCCACACCCTCTTTCATAGCACGGCGCAGGTTGTTGGGAACAAATATGCTGAGTGCACGGAACGAGTCGATATACTCTTTCTTGGCGTAGGGCGCATCCTCCGGATGAACACCAAACCCCGAAATGAGTTTGACATCTCTTAGTTCGTCCGCCCTCTCGGTTAGGGCGCGCAGCAATACCATAGGAATAGAAGTCGAACCTTGCACCACAATGGTGTCGCCGCTCTTGACATGACCTACCGCCTCGGCGGGGGAGACATACTTGTAATCCATAGTCTTACTGGTCCTTATAGTCTTCGTTGAACTTTTTGAGCCGCTCGTCCAGAAGAGCGTACTGATCCTCGCGGATGGCACTCGCGCACCCGCGCATACCTTCCCGCTGCGCGCCGGTCGAACCCAGAGCGATGGCTGATACTCCGTAGTAAATCAGTTTGTTGAGCATCTTCTCGCCCGTCCAGTCCTTGTAGCCGAAGGTGAAGAAGAAACCGTTGCCCACCTCCCGTCCGTCCGCATCGGTGTCATAGACGATATGGAAGCCGTTGCGCAGCATGATCTCCTTGATGCGCGCCGAACGCCGTTCGTACTCGCGTGTGTTCTCCACGAAATGCAGCTTGCCCTGGCACGCCGCCTTGAACATGGCCGCCATAGCGAACTGCACCGAATGGGTCACGCCTGATGACAGGCTGTAAAGCACTATATAGACGAAGTTGCGCAGGAACTGGCCGTCGTTGCCGTAACGCTCCGCCAGCGATGGGAAGCATCGGCGTGCGAGAGCCGGGTTCATAGCCACAATCGCGCCGCGCTGACCGGCGTAGGAGAACATCTTGGAGGAGGAGACCATGTGGACGCAGTTGTTCGTATAACGTCCCACCGATGGCTGATAGGGCGGCTGGTATGGCACACCGCGCTTTGTGTCGCGGAAGTCCATGTTCAGGTACGCCAGGTCCTCAATCACCAGCACGTTGTACTTGGTCGCCAACTGGCCGATAATCTCCAGTTCCCTCTCTGTCAGGCACATCCACGACGGGTTGTTGGGGTTGGAGAAGAGCATCGCCGCTATGCGTCCAGTCTGGAAATGACGTTCAAGCTCCTCTGCCAGTTTCTCACCGCGGAAATCTGCAACGTCAAAGCAGTCCACGCGCACACCAATGACCTTGCACTGCTGCTTCTGTACAGGAAAACATGGGTCAATAAACAAGACGGTATCACGTTTCTTGTCCAATTGGGACATGGTCATATTCAGCGCGAAAGCCGCCTGCATCGAACCTACGGTCGGCACAATGCACTCATCGGGGATATCCAACCCGACAAACGCTTTCAGGAACTCCGAGCCCCAGTGCTTGACTTCGGGGATACCCGTTATAACCGGGTACTTGGAGCCGTAGCCCTTGAGCAGTGCCTCGTGTTCCGCCTCGATGCCGATCCGCTCGGCAGGAAGTCCCGGCTCGCCCAGTTCCATGTGGACGAACTCCTCGCCCGTGGCACGCTCAATGTCTTTCACCACGCCGACCAGCTGGCGTATGGAGGCCGCACCCAGCTCATGGGCGTTCCTCAGACCGAAGTCAATACAGATATTGTCAACAGTCGATTTATCCAATGGAAAAGCCATACGCTAATGTCATTACGTTTATTTACCACCCTGCATTTTTTCCTTGGCATACTTGTAACCGACCTCCACGGCGGCGACGTTGGTGGCCACCACGGCTTCGCCCTTGCGTGCGAACACGCGCTGCACACCGGCAATCATCTTGTCGTGGTCGATACCGAGCATCGGGATGGCGGCTCCGAGCAGCACCATGTTCGCCGCCTGCTGCGGCGCGCCCGCCTCTTTGGCAAGCGTCTCAACGTCCAGTAGCACGTGGTTCTGGAACGCCTTGACGTGAGATAACACGTCTTCTATCTCAGGATAATTGGGGATATTGACAAACGGAACGGACGAGGTGACAATCCAGCCGTCCGGCGCGAGGTACGACACATAGCGCAGCGCCTCCATCGGCTCGAGCGAGATGATCAGGTCGGCATCGCCTTTCTCAATAAGGTCGCTCATGATCGGGTCGGACGACAGACGCAGGTTCGACTGCACGTCACCGCCGCGCTGGCTCATTCCGTGTACTTCCGCCTGCTTCAGATACAGACCTTCCGCGAGGGCGGCCTCGCCTATGACGGTCGCGATGGAGAGGATGCCTTGTCCCCCCACACCCGCAAGTATGATATTCTTTTTCATTGTTCGTGTTCTTTAGATGGTTGGTTACTTTTTAGCCTGCTTGAGGTGGCGTTTGAGTGTCTGGATGCATTCGCGGCGGGCGATGACCACACTCGTTCCGTTGTAGTCGATCTCCTCACGCAGCACCTGCTTTATCTCTTCCATGTTCTTCGGCAGTGGAACGACCACGCGTACGTGTTCTTTCTCCACGCCCACGCCGTAGCAAATCTGCTCCAGACGGCCTGTGCCAGCCGAGTCCTGTCCGCCGGTCATACCCGTGGTAAGGTTGTCGGAAATCAGTACCACCACATTGGCGTTAGAGTTCACGCAGTCCAGCAGACCCGTCATACCCGAGTGGGTGAAGGTCGAGTCGCCGATGACCGCTATTGCCGGATGCTGTCCCGCATCGGCGGCACCCTTCGCCATCGTCACTGAAGCACCCATCTCTACACATGCGTGGATGGCGTGGAACGGTGACAGCGCACCTAAAGTATAGCAGCCAATGTCACCGAAGATACGCGGCTGCGGATACTCGCGGGCCACCTCGTTCAGCGCGGCATACATATCTCTATGACCGCAGCCCTGGCACAATGCGGGCGGGCGACCCACCACTATCTTGTCCGCTTCGGGAGTGGAGAGTTCCTTCAAACCCAGCGCCTTGCGAACGCAGTCGGGCGACAACTCGCCCATTCGCGGCAACTCGCCGGTCAGACGGCCTGTCACCTTTACATCCGAAGGAACCATACCGCGCATCAGCTCTTCCACTACCGGCTGGCCTTCTTCTATCACCATTATTTCTTTCGCGCCGTCCTCCACCATCCGGCTAATCATTGTCTCCGGCAGCGGGTACTGCGTTATTTTCAGCACGCTGGCCTCGCGCCATTCGTTGGCATCCTTGTGGTGAAGCACCTCCATCAAGTAGTTGTAGGCTATACCGCAGGTGACGATGGCGCGTTCGGGACGCGTGCCGCGCACATAGCGGTTATGACCGCTTGTTTCCGACAGGCGTACGAATTCCGGCTGCGCCGCCACCAGTTCGGCGTAATTGCGCTTGGCGAAGGCGGGCAGCAGGATGAAGTGCTGCACGTTTTCCGGCAGCGACATCGTATTCTGCGCCTGCGGCGCGTCTTTCGTCTCCACCACGGCACGAGAGTGGGCCATACGGGTCGTGACACGCAGCAGCACGGGCGTGTGCATCTTCTCCGACAGGTCAAAGGCTGCCTGCGTCATATCGTATGCCTCCTGCTGGTTGCTCGGCTCAATAGTCGGAATCATAGCAAACTTGCCGTAGAAACGGCTGTCCTGCTCGTTCTGTGACGAGTGCATCGACGGGTCGTCAGCTGCCACAACCACCAGTCCTCCGTTAACGCCCGTGATGGCGGCATTCATAAACGCGTCCGCACAGACGTTCATTCCCACATGTTTCATACATACCAGCGCGCGCTTGCCCATATAGGCCATTCCCAATGCGGCTTCCATCGCCGTCTTCTCGTTAGCAGCCCAACGGCAGAAAACGGGGGCACCCGTCTTTCCTTTGGCGTTCTGCATCTGTATGTACTCCGTAATCTCCGTCGAGGGAGTCCCCGGATAAGCATACACGCCGCTCAGACCTGCGTCAATCGCACCCTGGGCAATGGCCTCGTCTCCTAATAGCAAATGTTTCATATTGGTTATGATTTGGTTGAACAATAATCGGATTTCCTAAAGCGCGGCAAAGATAACCATTTTTTACATATAACAGAAAAAAATCATAATTTTCTCTCAAAGCGGCACAGAGCCATCATTTGAAAAATTCCTCAGATTGACAGACCAGGGCAAGATAATGTACGATATTCGCATGGGCTGTTATCATGGCGGTCGCAACATAGACAAACCACACGACCATGGCAGTGGTTTCCGTATCCTGCCCAAAGACATGCATTTGCTATATGCTAAACACGAAAAAGTCTAATCTCCCATACACTCGAAAAGTCCGCTGTTGTAGCGGACTTTTCTCTTCTTATTCTTCCCAATCTGTATTTTGTGCTTAATTACGCCCACCAACCTGTACCAAAAAACGATAATTATGCACCATCTTTCAACAGTTATGTAAAGGACTATTTTTGTATATCCTCCGGGATGGGAACTACGAAACAGCCTTTGAATTGTGAGTCAAGTTTTTTGCAGGCTTCTTTAGCCTCCGCTTCGGTGGCATAATGCCCGTGCATATACTTGTACCACTCACCACGCTTGACACGGAAACAGTTTTTCAGCCCCTTAAACTCCTTATCGTTACTCTTAAGCAAATGACGCGATGCGAAAAGTTGAACCGTATATTTTGCCTGTTCTTTTTTTGTCTGGGGACTTGCCTGCTGCGGTTTGGTCTGGGAACCTGCCTGCGGTTTGTTTCCGTCTTTCTGCTCCTGTTTTGGCTCAGCCTTTTGTTCAGGCTTCGGCTCGGCCTTTTGTTCTGACTTGGGTTCTGCTTTCTGTTCAGACTTTGGCTCGGTCTTTTGCTCAACCTTTTGCTCCGCTTTCTGTTCAGGTTTCTTATCCGCTTTTGCTTCGGGTTTGTAGTAGTCCGCGAAAGCGTTGAAAATAGCTGCGGTTATCTCTCTCTTGCCTTTGTCCGATCCCAGATAAATCTCTTCTTCCTTATTGGATATAAATCCCATTTCAATCAGCACACTGGGACAGGCTGACCTGAGCAATACCAGGAAACCCGCCTGACGCACACCACGGTCGGTGCGTTTGTTGTCTATGACGAAACGCTGTTGAACCATTGATGCAAAGCGCAAACTATTGTCCATATACTGGTTCTGCATCAACTCAAAAATGATATACGAGTCAATGCTGTTGGGGTCAAAGCCCTGATAAGTTGTTTGATAATCAGCCTCCAATTTGATAACCGAGTTCTCACGCATGGCAACGTCAAGGTTGGTTTCCATTTTTTCCGTTCCGAGAATAAAAACCTCCGCTCCGTATGCTTTGCGGGAGTCTGCCGAATTGGTATGCACACAGATGAATAGGTCAGCGTTGTTGCGATTGACTATATTGGCACGCTCCTGAAGAGGGATAAAAACATCTGTCGAACGTGTAAGAACGACTTTCACTTCGGGATAAGCGGTGCGAATCTTCGAGGCGAGACGCAAAGAGATGTCAAGGTTGATGTCTTTCTCATTAAGTTTGAGATAATGGCCGACGGCTCCATAGTCCTTGCCGCCGTGTCCGGCATCTATGACCACGGTGAAAGCCGAAACAGTGACAGGAGTCAGTAACAAAGTGAAAACAACAAGTGAACGAAAGATTTTACACATAATGATGAATTTAATTAACGCATTTGTGACGAATGCCTACCCGATAATTATCGCGACCGAAAAAGGTTGCGTACCATACAAAAATACGCTGCAAAAATAGTGCCAACAATCATGATTTGCCACACGTAAAGCATAGAAAAAAACAAATTCGGCAGGAAAAAGATATTATTTTCAATAAAATTACAGAAAAGTTGCACAAATTGCGAAAGTCTTTTAATTTTGCGCGCTTGTTTCAGCATAAAAAAGAAACAGCAGGATAACGTTTCAGTCAAGCTTTACTGACACAAAATTTTCACTGCATAATGACAGAGAGCGATTTTTCACAGGAAGAGGAGCAAACGATAGAGCGGGAGTTTGATGCATTGTTAGACGATTACGCTCACACTATGCACCGCCAGAAGGTTGAGATTATCACCAGGGCCTTTCATTTTGCCAATCAGGCTCACCGCGGTGTCCGCCGGTTGAGCGGTGAGGCATACATAATGCACCCGCTGGCAGTGGCTCGCATTGTGGTCAAGGAAATAGGTTTGGGCAGCACGAGTATATGCGCAGCTTTGCTGCACGATGTGGTGGAGGATACCGACTATACGGTGGAGGACATCGAACAACGGTTCGGCAAGAAAATCGCCATAATCGTGAACGGTCTGACCAAAATCAGCGGCGGAGTGTTTGCCACCCAAGACGAGAAACAAGCCACCAACATCCGCAAACTGGTACTCACGATGTCAGACGACGTGCGCGTGGTACTCATCAAGATAGCCGACCGTCTGCACAATATGCGCACATTAGCGGCACAATCGGCTGCCAACCAGAGGAAGATAGCCAAAGAGACAATGCTCATCTATGCCCCGTTGGCGCACCGGTTAGGCTTGTTCCCTATCAAAAGCGAACTGGAAGACCTGAGTTTCCGATACCTGCACCCCGAAATCTATTCGGAGATAGAGCAGAAACTTGAGCAGGTACTGGAAACACAGAAAGAGCATCGTATCGGCTTTATGAAACCCATAAAGGAGGAACTGACCTCAATGGAAATGAACTTCACCATTTCCGCTCGCGTCAAGTCGGTTTATTCGATATGGGAGAAGATGCAAAAGAAGAACATCGCCTTCGAAGACGTTTATGACCTGTTCGCCATCCGCATCATCTTTACCCCGAAAGAAGGAGAGACCGAAAAGGACCAGTGCTGGAGGATATATTCGGCAGTGACATCCATCTACCGTCCCCACCCCGAGCGCATCCGCGATTGGGTGTCCATACCCAAATCCAACGGTTACGAGGCATTGCACGTGACGGTAATGAGCAAGTACGGCTATTGGGTGGAAGTGCAGATACGCTCCGAGCGTATGCACGAACTGGCAGAGAAGGGGCTTGCCGCACACTGGAAATACAAGTCGGAGAACTTCGAGGAATCGGAACTTGACCATTGGCTGTTGGATATAAAAGACATTTTAGACCATCCTGACTCCGACGCTATGGCGTTCCTGGACACTTTCAAACTCAATCTGTTTGCCGACGAGGTGTTCGTCTTTACCCCCAAGGGCGAGATGAAGACTCTCCCAAAAGGGTCGTCCATATTAGACTTCGCCTACTATATCCACTCGGAGTTGGGCGAACACTGCATAGGCGCGAAGGTCAATCACAAGATGGAGTCCATCAGTTACCGACTGATGGGAGGAGACCAGGTTGAGATACTGACTTCGCAAAAACAACAACCCGAACCCGAATGGCAGAATATGGTACTGACCGCCAAAGCGCAAAGCGCCATCAAGCATTATCTGAACAAACATTCGGACGGGAAGAAGAACGTCACAGAGCAGAAATGGATAAAGATTCTGCTTCGCGGGAACGACAATTTCGGTGTTTTGGTACAGATTTTGAGTGTTGTCAGCGAAGATATGCATCTTAACCTCAAAAGTCTGCATACAGAGGTGGAGGACAAGCGGTTCGAGTGTACGATAGTGCTGTCAGTTTATGACGAGGAGTCAATCAGCAAACTGTGCAGAAAACTGAAAAAACTGCCCGACCTGACAGATGTGGAAGAAGTGAGGGAGTGAATTGAAAACTGAGAATTGAAAATTGAGAATTATATAATAAACATAAAATTATTAAGTTATGAAAAAGATTTTTATGATCTTAGCGAGCGTAATGACAGCGGGTATGCTGTTCGCTCAGGAGCCTGTCATTGAGTATGAAAAGACAGAACACAATTTTGGCAAAATTAACGAGGCTGACGGCCGTGTGACCACGGTATTCAAGTTCCGCAACAGCGGTATGTCGCCATTGGTACTGAACAACGTACGTGCCAGTTGCGGTTGCACCACTCCCAAATGGACCAAAGAGCCGGTTGAACCCGGACAGGAGGGGCAAATAACTGTGACATACAACCCTAACGGCCGTCCCGGAACTTTCACCAAGACCATTACCGTCACATCTAACGCAAAGGCAACGACAACCAAACTTTACATCAGGGGCGAGGTTATACCTAAGACGGTCAAGCCGGTGGACAAGTTCCCCGTCAAGATGGGCGAATTGAGTTTAGTGACCGATGTGATGGACTTCGGCGAAGTGAAGAAAGGCGCGGTTGTGACCAATACTATCAGCTACGCCAACCAGAAAGAACAGACCGTGACTGTCAACTGCATTAATGACAACAATTACATTTTGGTTTCTCCCACAGCCAACGACCCTAAGGAACTGGCACTGGAAAAAGACCAAAAAGGCACAATGCATATACGTTTTGATTCAGAGTTGTTCCCGACCTACGGTCAGATGGAAGAATATATGTACCTCGTTATCAACAACAAGAAAGACGAGTCGTACAAAATCAAGGTTCTCGCCAACGTAGTGGAGGACTTCTCAAAGATGACAGAAGAGCAAATAGCCAATGCCCCTATCATAACCGTCAGCAGCGAGCTTAACCTCGGCACATTCGCCAAGGGAAAGAAGGGCAAAACAACCATCCATATTTCCAATGCCGGCCAAGACCCGTTGCTCATTCACCGCATAATGGCAGACCCAGAGAAGATGGACATCACACGCCCCAAAGCAATCCGCTCCGGCAAAAAAGGCAACTGCACGGTTCAACTAAAGACCACAGAGGCAGGCAACTATGAACTGCCGGTCACTGTAATCAGCAACGATCCTAAACAAAGCGTAAAGAAAGTGACCCTGCGCTGGACAGTTGAGTAAAAGGAAAATTCCAAAATCTCCACGGTTTTAATTCATCAATTATGGTTCATCCGGAAAACGACAAGCAATACAAGGGACTGATAGTGAACGAGGGAGTGAAGAACCTGCCTCAAGTCAATCCCTACGCCACTTTTCGCCGTCAGAAACGCGAGTTGTCGGTTGATGAGTATGTGAATGGCATACTTCGCGGCGACATCACCCTGTTAGGTCAGGCCGTGACGCTGATTGAGAGCAGTCTCGCCAAAGATCAGGAGATTGCGCAAAAAGTGATCGAGCGTTGTCTGCCCTACTCCGGCAATTCGGTCCGCTTGGGCATAACGGGTGTTCCCGGGGCAGGTAAATCGACTTTCATAGAAGCGCTCGGCACAATGCTCTGTCATCAGGGCAAGAGACTTGCCGTTCTCGCTATCGACCCTTCCTCCGAAAGGAGCAAAGGGTCGATATTAGGCGACAAGACACGAATGAACGAGCTTTCGACAGAGGCCAACGCCTTCATCCGCCCTTCCCCGTCAGCAGGCAGTCTGGGCGGCGTGGCGAGAAAAACACGCGAGACGATAGTACTCTGTGAGGCAGCCGGATTCGACACCATAATGGTGGAGACGGTAGGCGTGGGGCAAAGCGAGACGGCAGCCCATTCAATGGTGGACTTTTTCCTGCTATTGCAAGTAACCGGCACAGGCGACGAACTGCAAGGCATCAAGCGCGGCATAATGGAGATGGCAGACGGAATAGCCATCAACAAATGCGACGGCAGCAACATAGAACGCGCACAAGCAGCCAAAGTAAGTTTCAAAAACGCCCTCGCACTCTTCCCGCCACCCGAATCGGGATGGCAACCATACGCCGAAACCTGCTCATCAATAGACAAGACTGGCGTACTGAAAGTGTGGAAAATGGTGGAAGATTATATACACTTCACCAAAGAGAACGGTTACTTCGACCATCGCCGCACACAGCAGGCCAAGTACTGGATGTACGAAACAATCAACTCTGCGCTGCTGAACGGTTTCTACCAGAACCAGACGATGGAACTGCTTATTTCACAGATGGAACAAGACGTACTGAACAACAAGATAAGCAGTTTCATTGCTGCCCATAAACTATTGGAAACGTATGCCCGCCTCAGCCACTAACAAAACACGCAAAGAACCTGCGCCACGCAAGGTTGGAGCCAATGATATGGGCAAACTGCCTCCACAGGCATTGGAAATAGAGGAGTTTGTATTGGGTGCGTTGATGCTTGACAAAGAGGCCTTCTCGATGGTCAGCGACCTACTACGTACCGATTCGTTCTACTCGGACAAGCATCAAAGAATATTTGACGCATTAGTGTCGCTGTCTGTCAAGGACCAACCAATAGACTTGCTGTCAGTCACCGACCGTCTGCGGACATTAGGCACGTTGGAAGAAGCCGGCGGCGTGGCATACTTGAGCGAACTGACCCGCAAAGTGGCATCAACAGCCCACCTTCGTTATCACGCCCAGATAGTGGCACAGAAAGCCACCGCCCGCGAACTGATCAGAATGGCAGCCGAAGTGGAGGAAAAAGGCTACGACGAGACACAAGACGTGGACGAACTGTTGGAAGAGGCTGAAGGAAAAATCTTTGCCATATCACAACGCAACCAGAAACGCGATGTGGTGAAGATTGATTCCGTTCTGTCGGAAGCTTTCAACCGAATGCATAAAGCCGCTGAAAACAAGGGCAATATAAGCGGTATTCCGTCAGGTTTCACCTTATTGGACAAGATAACAAGCGGTTGGCAAAAAAGTGACCTGATAATAATAGCAGCCCGTCCTGCGATGGGCAAAACGGCATTCGTGCTGTCAATGGCTAAAAACATAGCCGTCAATTACAATATACCGGTGGCAATGTTCTCGCTTGAGATGTCGAACGTACAATTAGCCAACCGTTTGATAATGAACGTATGCGAGATACCGGGAGAAAAGATAAAGAACGGCAATCTCAGTCAAACCGAATGGGCGCAATTAGACAGCAAAGTAGGCGAACTGAGCAATGCGCCCCTTTACTTGGACGACACGCCGGCAATGTCGATTCTGGAATTCCGCTCGAAGGCACGCAAACTGGTTAGAGAAAAACACGTGCAGATAATCATCATTGACTACCTGCAACTTATGAACGCTAACGGTGTCAATTTCGGTTCGCGTGAGCAAGAGGTGAGTATCATTTCGCGCAATCTGAAAGCCTTGGCAAAAGAATTGGATATACCTATACTAGCGTTGTCGCAGCTAAACCGTAGCGTAGAGCAACGCGGCGGCACAGGTATAGCCGGCAAGAAACCCCAGTTGAGTGACCTTCGCGAATCAGGAGCGATAGAGCAAGACGCAGACATAGTATGCTTTATTCACCGCCCCGAATACTATGGCATAACGAATGACGACAAGACTCCCGGAAGGAATAGTTTGATTGGTTTGGGACAAATAATAGTCGCCAAGCATCGTAACGGAGCGACCGATGATATCTGGTTGCGTTTCCGCGCCCAGTATGCCAAGTTCCAAAACGAGGACGATGCCATTCCTTCTGACGAATTACACGGGGTGTTCCACTCTAAAATGAATCAAAATTCCGAAACAACATACACAGAAACACCGGATGGAATATCGGTGAGCAGCGATTCTGACGACAATATGCCCCCATTCTAACGGGAATCACATACTAACAACCCGCTAAGCACCCGCTGTACCTCCCGTATTTATACGGTTTAGTGGGCGGGAGAAGATAATTGATAATTATAAATACAATAATAATATGCAACGCACAGACATTCAAACCGCTTTGAAGAGCAAAGCCTTTAACAGTGAAATCAATGTTCGCGGTTGGGTACGCAGCCGCCGAGGAAACAAACAAGTAAGTTTCATAGCTCTCAATGACGGTTCGACCATAAAGAATATACAGATAGTGGCAGATATGACACGTTTCAGCGAGGAACAGCTCAAGCCCGTCACAACCGGTTCGTGCATATCAGCCACAGGTATATTGGTTCCTTCACAAGGCGCAGGTCAGGACGTGGAGATACAAATGACGGATCTTGAGGTGTATGGCACCGCCGACCCTAATCAGTACCCCCTGCAAAAGAAAGGACTGAGTATGGAGTACCTGCGTACGATAGCCCATCTCCGTCCTCGCACCAACACTTTCGGGGCGGTGTTCCGCATACGCCACAATATGGCAATGGCTATTCACACCTACTTTCATGAACACGGCTACTATTACTTCCATACTCCTCTGATTACAGCTTCAGACGCGGAAGGCGCGGGACAGATGTTCCAAGTGACAACAAAGAACCTGTACAAACTCAAGTACGATGAAAACGGACATATAGACTATTCGGACGATTTTTTCGGCAAGATGACCTCGCTGACCGTAAGCGGACAGTTAGAAGGCGAGTTAGGCGCGTTGGCCTTGGGCAAAATCTATACTTTTGGTCCCACTTTCCGTGCCGAGAACTCCAATACCCCGCGTCACTTGGCTGAGTTCTGGATGATAGAACCCGAAGTAGCCTTCATCGACAAGAAAGAACTGATGGACATAGAAGAAGACTTTATCAAGTACTGTGTCCGCTGGGCTTTGGAACATTGCCAAGACGACCTGCAATTCCTCAATCAGTTCGTTGACAAGGGACTGACAGACCGTCTGCAGAGCGTGGTGGAAACTGATTTCGTCCGCCTGCCTTATACTGAAGGCATCAGTATTCTGCAAGAAGCCATCAGGAACGGCAAGAAGTTTGAGTTTCCGTGCAACTGGGGCGATGACCTGAGTTCGGAACACGAGCGTTATCTCGTAGAAGAACATTTCCGCAAACCTGTGATAATGACCGACTACCCCCGCGACATCAAAGCATTCTATATGAAACAGAACGTTGGCGAAGAGACAGGTAAAGAAACGGTACAAGGTACGGACGTGCTGTTCCCGCAGATAGGCGAGATTATAGGCGGGTCTGTCCGTGAAGAGAATTACGACAAACTTGATACCGAAATCAAACGCAGAAGAATGGATATGTCGAACTACCAATGGTACTTGGACACCCGCCGGTTCGGTTCGGCACCCCATGCAGGCTTCGGACTGGGCTTTGAGCGGCTGATGCTGTTCGTGACAGGTATGCAGAACATACGCGATGTCATACCGTTCCCGCGTACACCTAAAAACGCTGAATACTAATAAAAAACAATATAGATATGAAGAAAATTCTCTCCATTCTTATCGCCATATCGGCAGTCACAACCCTATGGGCACAGAATGAGCAGTCTGCGCTTACAGGCAAGGTCGCCTCGTCACAGACCGGAAAAGGCATAGCCGGAGCGACAGTGACATTAGGCAATCAAGACATTTCGACCTTTACCAATGCCAACGGCAATTTCTCCTTCATCGGCTTGCAAGCCGGTGACGAGGAGTTGATAATTGAAGCAGACGGATATAAAGCAACAGTGGAACTGATCATACTTAATGCCGGTAAAACAACTGTTTTAGACGTTATCCAACTCCAGCCTGACATCGCCAAAGAGACACAAGACGAGGTGCTGCTGAATCTTGCAGACCAAGAGCTGAACGATGACGAAGGCTCGACTCAAGAGCAAGCATCGGTGACATCATCGTCAAAAGACGTATTCAACTCGCTTACGTCATGGGCATGGTCGTCAGCACGTTACCGCAATCGCGGATACAGCCAGACATACGAGACATATTACGTTGAAGGTCTGTCGTTCAATTCAGCAGAGAGAGGTCAGTTCAACTTCTCTGCGATGGGCGGTCTGAACGATGCTTCACGCTATAAAGAGACCAACCAAGGAATAGAAGCGACCAACTACACATTCGGCGGATTGGGAAATGCGACCAACTATCTGATGGGGGCAACCCGCTATGCACAAGGCTGGAAAGTGGGTATGGCTGCCACCAACCGCAACTACAAAGGTGTGGTTCGCGCAACGTACTCAAGCGGTTTGCTTGATAACGGCTGGGCTTTTGCCGCCCAAGTGGCATATCGCGGCACACCATACGTAGATAAGAAAGGAAGAATAGGCGAAGGAATTGAATATAACTCTTTGGGTTACTTTTTCTCTGCCGAAAAACACTGGGGCGAACGCCATAAACTGAACATCATCACATTCGGAGCACCGACCGTTCGCGGACAGTCAGCAGCCGTAACACAGGAAGTGTATGACCTAACAAACCAATTCAACAGCACGCAATGGGGCTGGAACAACTACAATCCATATTGGGGCTACCTCAACGGTCAGATGCGCAATTCACGCATCGTACACAGTTACGACCCGACCATCGTGTTAGGATATAACTTCAAGATTGACAACCACCAACTGCTTCACGTAGGTTTGGGCGGCCACTACTCGTTCTACTCCAACTCGGCTCTGAACTTCTACAACGCTCCAGATCCAAGACCCGACTACTACCGCAATATGCCCTCGTTCCTATGGGACGGACAGATAGGCGATAACGGCAATTTTATCAACAAAGACATGAACGGCAAAGCGCTCGGGAACGGTTTCTATGATGAAGCCGGCAACTACGTAGGCGGCAGCATAGACAGGACAACCTATATGCGTATGTATAACGACTGGACATCGCGCAACAGCCAAACGACACAAATAGACTGGGACGCCATCTACCTTGCCAACCGTGCCAACAATATCAATAACCCCAATGGCTCAGCACGCTACATACAAGAACGCCGTCACAACGATATAGGCGAACTGGTGGCTTCCGGACTATACCAAAACACACAATTTGACCACCTGAAAATGACCGCAGGATTGGAAATGAAAGAGTCGGAAGGACATCACTACAAGTCAATAGACGACCTCTTGGGAGGCAACCAATGGATTGATATAGACCCGTTTGCTGAACGTGACATAGCCGAATTGGCAGAGAACATAGGAATGACACAGTCGCAAATGGCAATCGTCAAACAGAACGACGTTATACTAAATGCCGATGGCACAATAGCAGATGCAAAAGTCATAAAAAGAGACAATCGCTTCGGATATGACTACCGCATCAATATGATTAACAGCAAAACTTGGTATCAGAACGAGTGGAACTGGCGCAACTTTGACCTCTATTACGCAGTACAAGTGGCTTATTCACAAATACAACGCACAACGACCATGCTCAACGGTCGTGCCGTATATCTGAGTATGCTGCAAAAAGGTATGCAAGATTACTACATCGGTCAAGAAGGCTCGGATGTGATAAAAAACGGACAATTAGTCAAGACGCTTAACAACTACCACGGCTTCCGTCACCACTTCGTTGATCCGTCATTCAAAGCAGGCTTCACATACAAAATCAACGGACGTAACCATATCAGATTCAATGCATTGGCAATGACTCAAGCACCTCTTGCCCGCAATGCATACATATCGCCCCGCGTACATGACCGCGCTGTGGCATCCATCTATACGCACGATACAGCTAACAGCCTGAAAGATTATTACGGTGCTTCAGAAAAGATAGTTGGCGGTGACCTGACGTATGAGTTCAATTATACTGTCGTGCGCGGACGTGTGACAGGATTCTATTCACGCTTCTGGGACGGAATGGAACTGAACGGATACTACGATGATGAGGCACGCACCTTCGTCAATCAAGCCATGACAGGACTTAACCGCCGCCACTGCGGAATTGAAGCCGCAGCAGCCGTCAAGTTAGGCACATACTTCACTCTGTCAGCCGCCACATCTGCTGGAGACTACCGCTATACAAGCAATGCTTCGGTAGTGACTTCAGCCGAGAACGGAATGGCGTTAGGCACAACAGCCAACGGCAATGTGTATGCACTACGCGATTCCGTGATGATGAAAGGTGTCAGGGTCAGCAATGGTCCGCAAGTGAACGCCTCGCTCAAGTTGTCGTTCTTCCACCCGAAAATGTGGTTCGCTGACATAACACTCAGCTACTACGACATGAACTACCTCGGAGTAGCTCCTTCACGCCGTTTGAAGAGCCTGTATACAGACGTTACCTATGATGACCTGACAGGCAATGCCATCAATGTCAACGGTTCATACAAAGATGCCGGTGCTCTGACAGGTGACAGCGACAGCAACGGCAAACCCAATCTCAAGTATCCTTACAACATACTTGACCAACAAGAGAAACTGACTGATGACAACGTATGGAACCGCTTCCTTATTGACCTTAGCATCGGTAAACTTATTTACCTGCCACAACGTCAATCGCTGTCAATCAATCTTTCTTGCTCAAACATAGGCAATAATGTTCATTTCAAAACAGGTGGCTATCAGCAGGCTCGTCTGCCTCGCGCAACCAAACAAGGTATGGCTGACAACGCCAACTCAGTGATAACTGCCAACGCTTGGAAATTCCCTGCCAAATACTACTATGCTTGGGGTGCGAATTTCTACCTTACACTTACATACAAATTCTAATTCAGGAGGAACAGAAAATGAAAACACAATCTATCATTCTTTCCGCCATCGTTGTAATCGGTTTGTCATTCGTGTCTTGCCGTTCCGATGAACCGCAAAAACGCTATATCACAGAAAAAGAAATAGCCGAACAGGTATCTGCCGTCAGTGGCAAACTGCTAACACTCAACGAACTTAAGCAGGCTCCATATATGACAGAAAAGGGCAACTACTGTGACCCTGCATTGTATCGTCTGCGCGCTTCGGGTACAGGACACACTTATGACGCATATCTTGACACCATCTGGCTCTTCTCTATTGACACACTTCCGACTAATCAGCCTCTGTTCATCCGAGGGCGCATCACCACTGACGACCTCGCTGGCAATTTCTATAAGTCGCTCTGCATACAGCAGATTGTAAGAGGCAAACAACAAGCACTGCGCATCTCAATCGATGCAAGTTCAATAGGAGGTATGTTCCAAATCGGTCAGGAGGTTCTTATTCGTATTGACGGTCTGGCTATAGGCCGTTATGCCAACCAACCTCAACTTTGCGTACCTACTTACAACAACAACGTCAATGCCAACAAACCTACCGAGAAAGTGGGATGGGCTCCGGGACGTATTCCGTTTGCCGAATTCAAAAAACGCACACAGTTAGTCGGTCTGCCTCGCCCGCCACAATGCGATACAATCTTGATTACTGACTTTATTAACAATCTCAATCAAGTGGACAACCGCCTGCAAGACGGCAGATTGGTCTGTCTGAAAAACGTACACTACACCGGAGAATACTCCAACTACGGTGTTCCGACTTATTGCTCCACTAATAACCCTGATGACTTTGAAAACGGCTCCACAGCCAATGTTTTTGCTCCTTCAACGGGCAATATGGGTTATCCTCAATCGCGTATCATAGCGGACAACTATGGCAACAAGACATTGGTGTCCGCATCCGAGTACGCCAAGTTCTCGCATTTCTACATCCCCGGCGCGGACAGCAATGGTGTTACCAACTGCCAAAATTATGTTGGCACGGTCACAGGCATTTTAGGTTACTATCGCGACAATAACAATGTCAAGACCTACAATGGAGTGGACAGTTACGCACCCGATTGGGATGACTGGAGCGTCACCATCCGCTCGTTAGATGACCTTATGCTCTACAGCACTGCTGATTCAAGATTGTGGCCACGCATTGAATACGGAGAATAAGGGTGAATATCTGCTGGTTGGACATAGTGATTGCCCTGCCTCTGCTGCTCGGGTTGGTTAGAGGTTTGATGCGCGGATTAGTCAAAGAAGTGACAGCCATTGCTGCTGTCATTATCGGCTATTTCGGCACTCGCCTGTGGGGACACGCCTTTTCCGTCTGGCTCATCAGCCAATTTGCTTGGCCGGCACCCGTCTGTAACATCGTAGCCTATTCAATTCTCTTTTTAGTAATCACAATTGCCCTTAATATCATTGGCACTATGCTATCCAAACTGCTCAAAGCTATCCATCTCGGTTGGGTCAACAAATTGTTCGGAGCCGTTTTTGGAACAGGCAAATGGGCGATCATTGTACTCATTATTATCTATCTCATAGGGCAGGTGGACACTCAATGGCACATCATTCCTCAAACACTACACGACAGTTCGCTACTTTACGATCCTGCACTTTCTTTTACAAACCGGATACTTGAAAGGACACCATAAGAAAGAAAAGAGTGCCACAAAACACATAGAACAACGCAAGCAACAAATACAAATAGTATGAATAACAACTTTGGATTTGTACGCGTAGCGGCTGCTGTGCCGATGATGCGCGTAGCTGACTGCTCATACAACGTGCAGCAAGTCAAACAACAAATAAACGAAGCGGTTGAAGAAGGAGTGGAAATAATCTGCTTCCCTGAACTGACATTGACAGGGTACACCTGCGGTGATCTTTTCTTCACCCAACGACTGCAACAAAATACTCTCCTCGGATTAGAAGAAATCTGCAATTTCACTCGTGAGAAACCTGTTATCGTACTTGTAGGAGCACCGCTCAAAGTGGATAACAACTTGTATAACTGCGCATTTGTTATGACCGACGGAGACGTGGTAGGTGTAGTTCCTAAAATTAATCTGCCTAACACAGGTGAGTTCTATGAAAAACGCTGGTTCACTTCTGGCAGAGCGGCACTACAACATTCTGCCGAAGGACTCATTCCGCGTATACCGACTGTCGAACTATGGTGTGGCGATGTGCCTTTCGGACCGGAACTGCTATTTATGACACGCAACTGCTGCTTTGGCGTTGAGATTTGCGAAGACTTATGGTCACCACTCCCTCCTTCCACTCAGTTGGCTATCCAAGGTGCTGAACTTATCTTCAACCTATCGTCAAGCAACTGCGTCACAGGCAAGCACGCTTTCCGTCGGCAGATGATTACTCAACAATCAGCACGTGTGCATTGTGGCTATGTTTATACATCATCCGGCATTGGCGAATCATCGTCTGATATAGTATTCTCCGGCTCTACTTATATAGCCGAGAACGGCGAACTTCTCTCTGAAGGCGACCGTTTCCAGCACAACTCATCTATGATTATGCAGGAGATTGACGTAGAGCGTCTTCGCATTGACCGCCAACGCAATACAAACTTCACCAAAGACCAGCACGGACGTTATCGCAAAGTCAATGTCGCTCCTATCGAAAAAGAGGAACTTTTTTCCGAGCCTGTCCACCGCCATTTCCCGCGTAGTCCCTTCCTGCCGACACCAGAAGATAGTGACGCTTTCTCATCCGATGCTTTCTCCATCCAGTGCAACGGCCTGGCTCATCGCTGGGAACATACACACGCTGACTCACTCGTCATCGGTATCAGCGGTGGACTCGACTCCACTTTGGCTCTCTTGGTTGCAGTCCAGACGGCTGACTTGTTAGGGTATGACCGCAAGCAAATCATTGGTGTAACTATGCCTGGTTTTGGAACATCCGACCGCACATACAACAACGCAACACGACTTATGGAACTGCTTGGCGTAACACAAATGGAGATTCCTATCCGTGACAGCGTTGCGCAGCACTTGCACGACATACAACATTCAGGCGATAGAGACATCACCTATGAGAACGCCCAAGCACGTGTCCGCACGCTCATTCTTATGGACTTGGCTAACCAGCGGAACGGACTCGTTGTCGGTACCGGCGATATGAGCGAATTGGCACTCGGATGGATGACCTATGCCGGCGACCAGATATCTATGTACGGCATCAACGCCGGTATTCCTAAAACAATGGTGCAGTTCCAAATACGATATGCCGCCAACTATTGGTACAGCGAAGAGATAACCTCCATCCTTATGGATATTATCAACACACCCATCTCACCCGAACTCTTACCTGCCAACGAGAACGGTGACATTGCCCAACTGACTGAAGACAAGGTAGGTCCTTACGAACTGCACGACTTCTTTATGTACCATTTCCTACGTTACGGATTCACAGCCGACAAAGTGGCTTATATGGCTTCATTGGCGTTTGAGGACACATATTCGGAAGAGCAAATCAACCATTGGATTGAGGTCTTCCGTCACCGCTTCTACACACAACAGTTCAAGCGTTCGTGCCAACCCGACGGACCTAAAGTAATCGGCATCAGCCTCTCGCCGCGTGGTGACTGGCGTATGCCAAGTGATGTAAACCCAATGGAATAGCCATGTGCAGATGGCTTGTTTTCGCCCTACTCTGCCTGCCATTAGCCGCATCAGCAGACATCCTGACCCCTGTCAATTGGTCGGCAGTACGAATCTCTGACAACGCTGTTGAGGTCACTGCCCGGATGGACTCCTCGTGGCACATGACGCTCATCAGCATCGGCGACTCGATAATCGGCGAGGACTACTACGGCACGCACACCTTCACCGTCCGGCAGGGAGACACCATCCGCTATGTCGCCTGCAACGATTTCCAGTGCCTTTCGCCCGAAACCTATGTCTGCGGCAGTGATGACACCGGCAGCACGGACATCGCCGCACCTGCCGCTGACGGCACGCAGTCCCTGTGGCTTATCTTCCTGCTGGGGCTGGCAGGCGGTCTGCTTGCCATCTTCACCCCCTGCGTTTGGCCCGTCATCCCGATGACCGTCTCCTTCTTCCTCCATCGAGGCAAAGACCGACGCGGCAGGCGGGACGCACTGCTCTACGGGGCGGCTATTGTGGTAATCTACGTCTCTCTTGGCCTGCTCGTCACCATGCTGTTCGGAGCGTCCGCTTTGAACCAACTTTCCACATCTGCCACGCTCAATCTGTTCTTTTTCATTCTGTTAGTGGTCTTCGCGCTGTCCTTCTTCGGCCTGTTTGAGATACAGTTGCCCGCGTCGTGGGCTACCGCTATGGACAACCGATCGCGCCGGACAAAGGGTATAGGCAGCCTGCTGCTGATGGCGTTCACGCTGGTCATCGTGTCCTTCTCGTGTACGGGTCCCATCATTGGTACGCTGCTGGTGGAGGCGGCATCCATGCATCTGCTCGCGCCCACAATCGGTATGCTCGGCTTCGCCCTTGCATTGGCACTGCCGTTCTCGCTGCTGGCACTCTTCCCGGACGCGCTGCGGCGGCTGCCCAGGTCGGGCGACTGGATGAACTCCCTGAAAGTGACGCTCGCCTTCCTCGAACTGGCTCTGTCGCTAAAGTTCCTCTCTGTCGCCGACACCGCCTACGGCTGGGGAATCCTGCCCAGATGGCTGTTCTTTGTCCTTTGGACGCTCTGTTTCGGCGGGCTGGCTATATACCATCTGATAGGCATCCTGCGCATTCTCCGCACGGCGGAACGCTCCGTCACGCGCCTGGCCGTCAAATCCCTCATCGCCCTCTCTTCTTTCGGCTTCGCGCTATACCTGCTGCCTGCCGTCTGGGGCGCGTCCGATGGGAAAGCCGTTGCCGCTTTCGCGCCGCCGATGGAGATTCCCTACCGCGACATCTTCCATGACTATGATGAGGGACTCGCCTATGCCCGTCAGGAGGACAAGCCCGTGCTGCTCTATTTCACGGGCTACGGCTGTGTCAATTGCCGCAAGATGGAGCAGTATGTGATGACGGACAGCCGTGTGCAGGCGGCGTTGCAGGACTATGTTCTCATTGAGCTTTTTGTCGATTCGCGCCGTGATGAGAACGCCAACGGCATACAGGACGGCGTGGAGTTCTCCCGCCTCCAGCGCGAGCTGTTCCGTTCCAACGCCCAGCCGCTCTATTTCCGCCTCTCGCCGGACGGCACGCCCCACGGCACGCCGATGGCTTTCACCGCCTCGCCCGACGATTTCCTTCACTGGCTGGAACTGTGACGCTTCAGCCACATCCCCTATCCCCTTTTGATAGCACCCGTCTCCCCGACGACTCCCTTCATAGACTGGAGCCGACTCATTAGAGTCTCCGTGCTTGATAGACAGCATTTTCTCGTGCAGCAATCGCTACAAATACAATACCAAACACGATAACGAGTCGATAACGACACGATAACGAGTCGATAACGACACGACAACGACACGATAACGACACGATAACGAGCACTCCTTTCGCCGAAGAATCACCGTGCTCCGACCGAACCCTTTTTCTCTCCCTCCTCCATCGTCTTTTTCTTTTATTGCCTGCGAATTTAATTTGCAGCCCTTTCGTCTCTTGTAGCAGCTGAAAGCCGCTTTTTTCTTCTATTACGTCGGCATGAAAGCCCGGTGGGCTTTTATGGTTGCGGCATATTGGGTGGATATTCCGACCCGGCTTCCCAAGAGCCGCTTGTAGAGTATATGCTCTTTGTCCATTGTGTCGGAATTGTATTCCGACCGGCTCCCTAAGAGCCGCTTGTATAGAATATGGGCTTCGTCCATTGCGTTCAAATACTATTTGAACCGGCTCCCTAAGAGTCGCTTGATAAAGAATATTTCTTTGCGTCGGATATTATCCGACATCGGCTCTGCCTAAAGTTCCCGAATTTGTTCACTCCTCGCGGCTATTCCCGCGAGCATCCTGCCTCTTTAATGTATAAAACTTTACGAACCTTCCTTTCAGATTGAGGACATGTTCTAACCCATTAAGTGCCGAAAATGTGTAAAAACACACAATTTATAGTGCCAATTATGTGTAAATTTACACATTTTTGGCACTTTTGTTTGCGTGTATCAAAACAACGCAGTACCTTTGCACCCGAAAAAAAATATAACTCTTTATGCAAATTGAACGAGACGCATTCGAACAATTACGGGAATGGAAACAAAATCCACACCGCAAACCTTTGCTTTTGCAAGGTGCACGGCAAATCGGCAAAACATGGTTGATGCGCGAATTTGGGAAACGTGAATTTGAGTACGTGGCGGAATTCAACTTCGACGAGACACCGGAATTGAGCAATCTGTTCAATCAGACCAAAGACACCAAACGGTTGTTGGGCGAATTGGCTTTATACGTGTCCGTTCCTCTCTTGCCGGAGCGTACACTGCTTATCTTTGATGAGATACAAGAATCGGAAGCTGCACTCAATTCACTTAAATACTTCTGCGAGAATGCACCGGAATATGCGATTATTGCCGCCGGTTCCCTATTAGGCGTGGCTGTACGTAAAAAGAGCATGACCGTGCCGGTTGGTAAAGTGCAAACGATGGCGCTTTATCCGCTGTCGTTCAGAGAGTTTTTGCGGGCATCGGACTTCCCGACATTTGACTATCTGGAGCAGAATCTGTCCCTTGTCAACTTGCCGGAGATTATTCTTGCCAAGTTGACCGACGCCTATCGCCGTTATATGGTGTGCGGAGGTATGCCGGAAGCGACAAACGCGATGTTGGAGAATCGGGGAGTACAAGAGGTTGACAAGGTGTTAGGAGATATCTTGCAACTCTATCAAGCGGATTTCTCTAAATACGCTACGCCCGTTGAAGTCAGCAGAATATCAGCATTGTGGAAATCGCTCCCTTCACAACTCGCCAAGGAAAACCGCAAGTTCCTGTATAGCGTAGTGCGAAGCGGTGCACGGGCACGCGAATATGAAGACTGCTTGTTCTGGTTGGAAGAGGCAGGATTGATTTATCGTTTGTACAATGTTTCCAAACCGGGACTACCGCTTGCTGCATACAGGGAATTGTCTGCATTCAAAGTATATGCTTTGGATTGCGGATTACTGCGTCGGTTGGCGCAGTTGGCACCCGAAGTCATCTTGTCGGGGAATGTCGAATACAAAGAATTCCGGGGGGCATTGGCAGAAAACATGGTACTACAGGCTCTTGTTCCGCAATTGAAAGGTATTCCGTATTACTGG